>JBBSUP010000020.1:0-34733 GCA_038234295.1 Chthoniobacterales bacterium | reverse complement strand
GCAAAACATCTTGAACAACTCCTTGAATTTGCGCTCTGAAATCCTTGCATCCTAAATATATCTGTTTCTCATTGCAGCCCAGTATCATAGACGCCGTCACAACGTCTAATCTGGGCAAGACCCTTTGGTTTATCATGTCGATGGCTCTTTTGGTGGGTTTCATCACAGCATATCCCATGAATTGGTGGTTGGTGTCCCATCACCTGAAACACGGTATGTTGACGGTGCCATCACCGGAGCCCGTCCACGGTGGAGCGCCCGAAAGCATGCATGACGATCACGCCCCCAGCGAGCGCACGAACAGCGCGCAACTAGAGAATAAAGGTGCGATGGACGGCAAGGTGGAAAAGGTATCGAGCGGTGCCCTCATCTGGATGACCCTGCTCTCCTTTGTAATACTGGGACTGGGGCTATCCATCGCCATTCTTTTTGGCAGGACTTAAGAAATCAAAATCAGCAGACAGATAACAACAAGCGAGAAAGAAACATGATCATGAAAACAACGAAAACCGAAGCTATCGACCCCATCTGCGGTATGACCGTGGATACTGCCACCGCCCTCCACGTCGAACGCGAGGGAAAGACGTCCTACTTCTGCGGCGAGCACTGCCGGGAGAAATTTCTTTCCAGTCCCGCCGATGCCAAGCCCGACGAAAAATCGGGTGGCTGCTGCGGGTAATGCCCGCGAGACAAGCCTACAGAATGAACCGGGGACACCGCCCGTTCGATGCTCAAACCTGAGTCTTCGAAACGGGAAACAATACCGTAGCGCACTCTATGAAAACAAAGACTCTCACTCCCGAACTGCTGGACAAAATCAACGCCTATTGGCGCGCCGCGAACTACTTGTCCGTCGGCCAGATTTTTCTTTTCGATAATCCGCTTCTGGAGCGGCCGCTCACGATGGCGGACGTGAAGCACATGCTGCTCGGTCATTGGGGCACGACGCCTGGGCAGAACTTCATCTATGCGCACTTGAATCGGGTGATTAAGAATTACGACCTCGACATGATTTACGTCTCCGGTCCAGGGCACGGCGGACCGGCCGTCGTGGCCAACACCTATCTCGAGGGCACTTATAGCGAGATCTATCCGAACATCAGTCAGGACAGGGCCGGACTGCAAAAGCTCTTCCTCCAGTTTTCGTTTCCTGGCGGGATTCCCAGTCACGCCTCGCCTGAAACACCCGGCTCGATTCATGAAGGCGGCGAGCTGGGCTACTCGTTGAGTCATTCCTTTGGCGCGGTCTTCGACAATCCCGATCTCATCGTTGCCTGTGTCGTGGGCGATGGGGAAGCGGAGACCGGTCCGCTGGCCACGGCCTGGCATTCCAACAAGTTCCTTGACCCGGCGACCGACGGCGCGGTGCTGCCGATTCTGCATCTCAACGGTTACAAGATTGCCAACCCGACCATTCTTGCCCGGATCACGCCTGAAGAATTGGAGCAGTTGCTCCGCGGTTACGGCTGGGCACCGATCTTCGTCGAAGGTAACGAGCCTGCGCTCATGCATGAAGCCATGGCCACGGCGCTGGATTCGGCGGTTGAGCAGATCAAACAAATTCACGAGCGCGCTCGCAACAACGGCGACCTCACGCGCCCGCGCTGGCCGATGATTGTGCTCAATTCGCCCAAGGGATGGACGGGGCCGAAAGTGGTCGATGGCTTGCAGATCGAAGGTACGTTCCGCGCGCACCAGGTTCCGCTGCACCCGCACGCTCATCCCGAACATCTGCAGCTTCTGGAAGACTGGCTGAAGAGCTATCGGGCGGCGGAACTATTCGACGAGTCGGGCCGTTTGAAACCCGAATTGGCCGACCTCGCGCCCAAAGGCGAGCGACGCATGGGCGCGAATCCCCACGCCAACGGCGGTATCCTGCTGCGCGATCTACGGATGCCGGACTTCAGCAATTACGCGGTCGATGTGCCGGCGCCGGGAGTCCCTGGCATCGGCGACACCCATGTGCTCGGACCTTTCCTGCGCGACGTGGCAAAGTTAAATCAAGACCAGCGGAACTTCCGCGTCTTCGGTCCCGACGAGACGCTCTCCAACGGCCTCGAAGCACTCTTCGGCGCGACCAACCGCCAATGGGACGCCGCTACCGTGCCTGACGATCAATGGCTCGCCCCCGCCGGCCGTGTCATGGAAATGCTGAGCGAGCATCAATGCGAAGGCTGGCTCGAAGGCTACCTGCTCACCGGCCGCCACGGACTCTTCAATTGCTACGAAGCATTCATCCACATCATCGACTCGATGTTCAACCAGCACGCCAAATGGTTAAAGGTGACGGCGGGCCTCCCTTGGCGGCGCAAGATTTCGTCACTCAATTACCTGCTCGCTTCTCACGTTTGGCGTCAGGATCACAATGGCTTCACCCACCAGGACCCCGGCTTCATCGACCACGTCGTGAACAAGAAGGCGGAAGTCGTCCGCGTCTATCTCCCACCGGACGCCAACTGTCTTCTATCAGTCATCGATCACTGCCTGCGCAGCCGTCATTACGTCAACGTCGTCATCGCCGGCAAACATCCCGCGCCGCAATGGCTCACGATGGACGCCGCGGTCAAACATTGCACGGAAGGCATCGGCATTTGGTCGTGGGCGAGCAACGACCAAGACGTCGCGCCCGACGTCGTCATGGCCTGCTGCGGCGATGTGCCAACCCTTGAAACGCTCGCCGCCGTCTCCATCATGCGAGAGCATTTGCCGGAGCTGAAGATCCGCGTGGTGAACGTCGTCGATCTCATGCGACTCCAGCCGCAAACCGAGCATCCGCACGGGTTGAGCGATCGCGATTTCGACGAGCTGTTTACCAAAGACAAGCCGGTCATCTTCGCTTTTCACGCTTACCCGTGGCTCATCCATCGGCTGACTTATCGCCGGACCAATCACCACAATATTCACGTCCGCGGTTACAAGGAAGAAGGCACGATCACGACGCCGTTCGATATGACCGTGTTGAACGAGCTCGACCGTTTCCATCTCGTCATGGACACGATCGATCGCGTCCCGCAAACCGGCGAGAAGGGCATTTATCTCAAGCAGCAGCTCCGCGACAAGCTGATCGAGCACAAGCTTTACATCGACAAGAACGGCCAGGACCTGCCCGAGATCAGGAACTGGAAGTGGGAGCCGTCGCCGCAATCATGAACGTCAAGCCCAGCCTAACGAATCAAGGCGTGATCGTCTCAGTGCGTGGGAGCGTCGTGGACGTGCGCTTCGATGAGAAACTGCCGTCCATTTACTCGGTCCTGCGCACGGGCGCGAAAAAAGAAATCGTGATCGAAGTCCTGGCGCAAAGTGACGCGCATCATGTGCGCGGGATTGCGCTCACGCCGACGCAAGGTCTCGCCCGCGGCATGGAGGTCGAGGATACCGGCGGCCCGCTCAAAGCGCCGGTCGGCAAAGGCATTCTCGCGCGCATGTTCGACGTTTTCGGCAACGCCATCGATCGCGAGCCGGCGCCGACCGAGATCCAATGGCGCTCGGTTCATCGCGATCCGCCGCCGTTGAATCGGCGTTCCACGAAGTCGGAAATTTTCGAGACCGGGATCAAGGTGATCGACGTGCTCCTGCCTCTGGAGCGCGGAGGGAAGGCGGGACTTTTTGGCGGCGCCGGCGTGGGCAAAACGGTGCTGCTCACCGAGATGATTCACAACGTCGTCGCTCACCAGGAAGGCGTGAGCATCTTTTGCGGCATCGGCGAACGTTGCCGCGAAGGCGAAGAACTTTATCGCGACATGAAAGCAGCCGGCGTGTTGCAAAATATGGTCATGGTCTTCGGCCAGATGAACGAGCCGCCGGGCAGCCGCTTCCGGGTCGGCCACGCCGCCCTAACGATGGCTGAATATTTTCGCGATGACGAACACCGCGATGTCCTGTTGCTGGTTGATAATATCTTCCGCTTCATCCAGGCCGGAATGGAGGTGTCAGGTTTAATGGGCCAGATGCCGTCGCGTCTCGGCTATCAGCCCACCATGGGGACCGAGCTGTCTGGATTCGAGGAACGCATCGCGAATACGGATTCCGGCGCGATCACTTCCATCCAGGCCGTCTATGTGCCGGCAGACGATTTCACCGACCCGGCGGCGGTGCACACTTTCTCGCATCTCTCCGCGTCCATCGTCCTTTCGCGCAACCGCGCGAGTGAAGGACTTTTTCCGGCGATCGATCCGCTGCAATCGAGTTCCAAAATGGCGACGCCGGGAATTGTGGGCGACCGGCATTACAAACTGGCGCAGGAAATCCGGCGCACGCTCGCGCAATACGCCGACCTCAAGGACATCATCGCAATGCTCGGCCTGGAACAGCTTTCGCCGGAGGATCGCAACGTGGTCGCGCGCGCGCGCCGGCTGGAGCGTTTTCTCACTCAACCGTTTTTTACGACCGAGCAGTTCACCGGGATGAAGGGGAAGCTCGTTAATCTCAAGGACTCGCTCGATGGTTGTGAGCGAATCCTGAACGATGAATTCAAGGATTACCCTGAGAGCGCGTTCTACATGATTGGGTCGGTCGACGAAGCGAAGGCAAAAGCGAAACCCGCCACTGTGGCCAAGGCTGCGCCCGACACGAAACCTCAACCGACACCGGAACCGGCGGTCGTTGCATGAAGCTCAAAATTCTCCTGCCATTCCAGGTCTTCGCCGAGAAGACCGATGTCTCACGCATTGTCGCGGAGACGCCCGATGGCTCCTTTGGGTTTCTCCCGCAGCGCCTCGATTGCGTCGCCTCGCTCGCGCCCGGAATTCTGACTTACGAAACGGAATCCGACGGTGAAGTCTTCGTCGCGGTGGACGAAGGCGTGCTGGTTAAGACTGGCCAGAACGTCCTTGTGTCGGTCCGGCGCGCGTTAGGCGGAACCGATCTCGGGCAACTGCGCGACGCGGTGAAAAAGGAGTTCCTCAATCTCGACGAAGCCGAACGAAACGTCCGCTCGGTCGTGGCGAAATTGGAAACCGGATTTCTGCATCGCTTCGCCAGCTTTCAAAATGAGTAACGCGCCTAACGAATCGCCAGATTTCGCCGAACAGATCGGAGTGAAGGCAGCGCGCAAATTGAAGGCGCGACGCAACCCCAGCCCCGGCGTCTGGTTTGGGCTCGGCATGATGGGATTGATCGGCTGGTCCGTCGTCGTCCCGACTTTGCTCGGCGCCGCGCTCGGCATCTGGCTCGACAAACATCATCCCGGGAATCACCCGTGGACGCTCGCACTTCTGGTCGCCGGACTCACGCTCGGTTGTCTGAACGCGTGGCGTTGGGTCGCCAATGAAGAGAAGGCGATGCGCGACGAAGAGGAGCCTAACGATGAATGAGTCGCTCCCATTTGTGCTCGCTGGATTCGCGGGGCTCGTGCTTGGCGCGATTTTCTTCGGCGGACTTTGGTGGACGGTGCGCAAAGGTCTTGCTGCCAAACAACCGGCGCTCTGGTTCCTCGGCAGCACGTTGCTGCGCATGGGCATTGCATTGGCTGGCTTCTACCTTGTCGGGCGCGGTGATTGGAGACGCTTGCTGGCCTGTCTGGCCGGCTTCGTTGTGGCGCGCTTCGTCGTGACATGGCTCACGCGCCCACCCCGCGAAGATCATCACTCCCAAACGCCGGAGGCCAGTCATGCACCTTAGTCCTGATCAGGTGATCTATTGGCAGCATGGGTTTTTCAAACTCAACGCCACGATTGTTTTTACCTGGGGGATCATGATCGTGCTCGCCGCCGGATCCATCCTGATCACGCGCGGCCTAACGACCGAACTGAAACGCACCCGGTGGCAGAATTTCTTGGAGATCATCGTCACCGGGATCAACAAGCAAATCGCCGAAGTCGGCCTGCGCAATCCAGAGAAGTATCTCGGCTTTCTCGGCACCCTCTTCCTCTTCCTCGGCACGGCCGCGCTCTGCACCATCTTGCCCTTCTACGAGCCGCCGACCGCTTCGCTTTCCACCACCGTGGCCCTTGCGCTTTCCGTCTTCGTCGCTGTGCCGCTCTTCGGCATCGAAGACCAAGGCTTCGGCGGCTATCTCAAGTCCTACGCCGAACCGACGATCATCATGTTGCCGTTTAACATCATCAGCGAGCTCTCCCGCACGCTCGCCCTCGCCGTCCGTCTCTTCGGCAACATGATGAGTGGGGCGATGATTATCGGCATCCTGCTCACGATCACGCCGTTCGTTTTCCCGATCGTGATGACCGCGCTTGGCCTCCTCACCGGCATGGTGCAGGCCTACATCTTTAGCATCCTCGCCGCGGTTTACATCGCGGCGGCCACGCGCACCCGTCAGCCCAAACTGGCGAAAGCAACCCAACCAACAAAGGACAACACCCATGGATAACATGACTCTCATCGCAATGGCCTCAATCGTCACCGCCGGCCTAACGACCGGTATCGGCTGCATGATGCCGGCGCTCGGCGAAGGCCGTTCGGTCGCGGCCGCGCTCACCTCGCTCGCCCAGCAGCCGGACGCCTCCGCCACCATCACGCGCACGCTCTTCGTTGGCCTCGCCATGATCGAATCGACCGCCATCTACTGCTTCGTCGTTTCGATGATTCTGATTTTCGCGAACCCGTTCTGGAATCACGTCATCGCGCAGGCGGCGGGAAAGTAACCCATGCTCATCGACTGGTTCACCGTCGTCGCGCAGGCGCTCAACTTCCTCATCCTCGTCTGGTTGTTGAGGCGCTTCCTCTACAAACCGATCCTCAACGCGATCGACGCGCGCGAGAAGAAGATCGCCGCCGAACTGGCCGACGCCGCTGCCAAAAAAGCCGAAGCGAAGAAGGACCGCGACGAGTTCCAGCACAGGAACGAGGAATTCGACCAGCAGCGCGCCGCGCTCTTAGCTAAGGCAACCGAAGAAGCGAAAGCCGAACGCCAGCGCCTCCTCGACGAAGCACGCAAGGCCGCAGATGCCTTAGGCGCGAAGCGAGGTGAAACGCTGCGGAACGACGCGAAGCACTTGAGCGAGGCGATCAGCCGCAAGACGCAGGAGGAGGTGTTCGCCATCACACGAAAGACCCTGACGGATCTTGCGACGACAAGTCTCGAAGCACAGATGACCGAGGTCTTCGCGCGCCGTCTCCGAGCGCTCGACGCAAAAGCAAAAGCCAGCCTGACCGAAGCGATCAAGTCCGCTTCCGCACCCGCAGTGGTGCGCAGCGCCTTCGCTCTGCCCGCCGAGCAGCAAGCCGCCGTTCAAAAAGCGCTCAACGAAACCTTTTCGGCCGATATCAAACTCCGGTTTGAAACCGCGCCCGATTTGGTCAGCGGAATCGAGCTCACCGTGAACGGCCAAAAGGTCGCGTGGAGTATCGCGGACTACCTCACGTCGCTGGAAACCGGCGTGGGAGACTTGTTGAAAGAGAAGGACAAACGTGAAGCTGTTGCCTAACGAGACGTTCTCATGCCGGCAAAGCGCCGCGCACCATGTCGGTCAGTTGCTTTGCGCTCGGCAATTTGCCCCTCAACTCCGCGGGGAGTGTGGCCCGCAATTGATACTCCGCCACGCCGATCGGATTCGACTTCGACTTGAGCGCGAACTCCACTTCCACGTCGTCCTTTTCCGCACAGAGGATGATGCCGATGGCCGGGCGATCGTCCGGTGCGCGCTCCTTTTCGTTCAAGAGATTCAGATAGAAATCCATCTTGCCCGCGTGCTCCGGCTCGAATTCGCCGATCTTCAGATCGAACGCTACCAGCGCTTTGAGGAAACGGTGGTAGAAAAGCAGGTCGACGAAATATTCCTTCCTGCCCAGCGCCAGCCTGTATTGCCGGCCGATAAAGCAAAAGCCGTAGGCGAGCTCAAGGATGAATTGCTGCAAACGCTCGATCAGGCGGTCCTCGATTTCCCGCTCTTTCATCGGTCGCGCGAGGCCGAGAAACTCAAGGTTGTAGCGGCTCTTCAACATTTCATCGGCCTGCTCTGCGAGGTGCTCGGGCAGCGCGAGCGCGAAGTTGTGCGTCTTCTTTTCCTGCGCCGCCCGCTCGTAAGCGCGAGCCTTAATCTGAAGCATGAGCACGCGGCGGCTCCAGCCACATTGCGCCGTGGCGCTGAGGTAGTAGAGGCGCGCCGCTGGATCTTTGATCTTTTTCAACAGCTCGATGTGATGGCCCCACGGCACATCCGCCGCCAATTCTCGCACGGCTTGTGCGAGAATTTCCCCTCGGTCCAAGATCGCGCTTTCGCCGGGCGAATCGATTTCTGGCGCAGCCTGCGCCAGAAATTCGGCGGACGTGTATTCCAGGTAAATCTGCCGCATCCGCCAGACGTTGAAGGACGAGAAACCCCGCATCTCGGCGAACTCCGCCCGCAGGTCGGCCGCCAGTCGCTCGACGCCCGCTTCGCCCCAGCCGCCCGTTCGCTGTTTCTCCACAATCCCGCGGCCGATGTCCCAATAGAGCAGGACGAGTTCGCGATTCACCGCGCGTCCGGCGTTCAGTCGGCCCGCTCGGATGCGATCCTTCAGCTCCGCGAGAAACGCCGGATAATCCGACGTTCTAACCTTCCGCTTTATCGACCGAGATTCCGACATAGACGCAAAAATAGCGGCAGGCGCGGTGCTCTCCAAGTCCGGAAACCCAGGCGACTTGCGCGACGATCGGAAAGCCGCACTTCATGACGGACTCGCCGGAAAGTTTGCAGAGCGTCTTCGACCGCACGTTCGCTGGAATCGATCAGGTGCGGGAGGCGTTTACGCCTTCGCTCGCGCCACGCGAAGTCGGCACGATAATCAGCGTCTCCACCGGCATCGCGCGCGTCGCTGGTCTGCCGAATGCTGGCTTTGAGGAGCTGCTTAAATTTCCCGGCGATCTCTTCGGGATCGCGTTCAACGTCGACGAGGATGAAATCGGCGTCGTCTTGTTAGGCGAATATCAGGAACTGCACGCTGGCGATGAAGTCGAGCGCACCGGCCGGGTCATGGATGTGGCCGTGGGTGAGGGATTGCTCGGGCGGGTGATCGATCCGCTTGGTCGACCGCTCGATGGCAACGGTCCGCTCTCCGCCACGGCGCGGCTGCCGATCGAACGTCCTTCTCCGGCGATCATGGATCGCGCGCCGGTCACGGTGCCGCTCCAGACAGGACTCAAAGTGATCGACGCACTCATTCCGATCGGGCGCGGACAGCGGGAGTTGATCGTCGGCGACCGCCGGACCGGCAAGACGGCGATCGCGATAGACACCATTCTCAATCAAAAGGGTCGCGACGTCGTCTGCGTCTATTGCGCCATTGGTCAGCGCGCGTCGGCGGTCGCAAAAGCCGTGGCCGGTTTGCGCGAGAAGGGCGCGATGGATTACACAGTTGTGGTCGTGACCGAGGGCAACGATCCGCCCGGGCTCGCTTACATCGCGCCTTACGCCGCAACCAGCATCGCGGAGCATTTCATGCAAGCGGGCCGCGACGTGCTCATCGTTTACGACGATCTCACGCATCACGCCCGTGCTTATCGCGAGCTCTCGTTATTGCTACGCCGGCCGCCGGGGCGCGAAGCTTTCCCCGGCGACATTTTTTACATTCACTCGCGGCTGCTCGAGCGCTCCACGCATTTGCGCAAAGAACTCGGCGGCGGCTCGCTCACGGCGCTGCCGATCATCGAGACCGAAGCGCAAAATATTTCCGCCTATATACCGACAAATCTCATCTCGATTACCGACGGACAGATCTATCTCTCGCCTTCGCTTTTTGAATTGGGCGTGTTGCCGGCGGTCGATGTAGGGAAGTCGGTTTCTCGGGTCGGCGGCAAGGCGCAATTGGCCGCCTACCGGGCCGTGGCGGGCGATCTTAAACTCGCGTACGCGCAATTCGAGGAACGCGAAACCTTCTCCCGTTTCGGCGCGCGTCTGGACGAGGAAGCGCGCAAGATTATCGAGCACGGACGCCGCATTCGAGCTTGTCTCGAGCAGCCGGAGTTCGATCCCGTTTCGGTGCCGGAACAAATCGCCGTGCTGCTCGCTTTGACCGCGGGGCTCTTCGACGACGTCCCACTCGAACGCATGAAGGAAGCCGAGCAGGCGCTCCGCGAAGTCGCGGCGAAGATTCCGCCAGAAGTCATCGAACGCCTGAGCACCGCCGACAAGTTGACCGACGAGGATCGCAAAACGATGACCGACCTCGCCCTCCAAGCGCTTACCTCATTTCATCCGAAGCCGAAAGCCCCCGACGAGAAGAAACCGTGAGTGCCGCCGCCAACACCGCGCCCGCCAGCAAAGGCGTGTGGCAACGTCGCACCACGATCATCGCCGTGGTCGCGATCGCGGGCATCGCCGTGCATCTCGTTCTGCGTTTCGGTGTCCATAGCAGTCGGCGCAGTTACGAAATCCCGCTCCTCGTCACGCTCACGCTTGGCGGCGTTCCTCTGGTTTACGAGTTGCTCCGGAAACTTCTGCGGCGCGAGTTTGGTTCCGATCTGCTCGCGGGCATTTCCATCGTCACTTCCGTCCTCCTCGGGGAATATCTCGCCGGCGCCATCGTGGTCCTGATGTTATCCGGCGGCGAAGCGCTGGAAAGTTACGCCCTCCGCAACGCCTCCTCGGTCCTGCGCGCTCTTGCCCAACGAATGCCTTCGGTCGCGCATCGTAAACAGAATTCCGCGATTGCCGATGTCGCGCTGGACGAGATTGCCGTCGGCGACACGCTCGTAATTTATCCACACGACATCTGTCCGGTCGACGGAACGGTGCTCGAAGGCCACGGCGTCATGAACGAAGCCTTTCTCACCGGCGAGCCGTTTGAGATCACGAAAGCGCCCGGCTCCAGCGTCATCTCCGGCGCGGTCAACGGTGAATCCGCCCTAACGATCAACGCCACTCGCCGGGCGATCGATTCGCGCTACGCGAAAATCACCGAAGTCATGCGCGAGTCGGAACAAAATCGTCCGCATTTGCGCCGGCTCGGCGATCAACTCGGCGCGATTTACACGCCCGTCGCGGTCGTGATTGCCTTGGCCGCCTGGCTGCTCAGCGGCGAAGCAGTGCGCTTCCTGGCCGTGCTCGTCATCGCCACGCCTTGTCCGTTGCTCATCGCCATTCCGGTCGCCATTATCGGCTCCATTTCTCTGGCGGCGCGGCGTTCCATCATTATCAAGAACCCGGCCGTCCTCGAACAAATCACGACTTGTCGGACCGCGATTTTCGACAAGACAGGAACGCTCACCTATGGCGAACCGAAGCTGACGGAACAGCTCGTCGTGCCCGGCTTCGCGCAAAAGGAAGTGCTCGGGCTCGCCGCCAGTCTTGAACTTTACTCCAAACATCCGCTGGCCCGCGCGATCGTCGGGGCGGCCAATGCGGAAGGGTTGGCGCTTGAGCAAGCGTCCGCCGTCAACGAACCTCCCGGTCAGGGGTTGCGCGGGACCGTCGGCGGTCGCGCGGTGGAAATTACCAGCCGGGGCAAAGTCATGGCCGCACATGTTGCCGGCGCGGAGCAGCTCCCGCCCGTCGCCGGCGGACTCGAATGCGTGGTGGTGATCGACGATCGCTTCGCCGCCACCTTCCGGCTACGCGATGCGCCGCGCGCTGAAGGTAAATCTTTCATCCAGCACCTGGGACCGAAACATCAGTTCCAGCGCATCATGATTCTCTCCGGCGATCGCGAATCGGAAGTGCGTTATCTGGCCGAGCAGGTCGGCATTACCGAAGTGCACGCCGAGCAAAGCCCGGAACAAAAACTCGCCATCGTGCGCCACGAGACCGCGCGAGCGAGAACGCTCTACGTCGGTGATGGGATCAACGATGCCCCCGCCATGATGGCCGCGACCGTCGGCATGGCGATGGGGCAAAACAGCGACGTCACAGCAGAAGCGGCCGATGTCGTCGCGATGGAAAATTCACTGAAGAAGGTGGACGAATTCATGCACATCAGCCGGCGCATGCGCGCGATCGCCTTGCAGAGCGCGGTCGGCGGCATGGCGCTGAGCCTGGTGGGAATGGCGTTTGCCGCCACCGGCTATCTGAGTCCGGTCGCGGGAGCGATCAGCCAGGAAGTCATCGACGTGCTCGCGGTGCTCAACGCCCTGCGGGCCGCCTTTCCGCCACGAGTCATCTCGGATCTCGGAGAATGAAGCCCGGAAAGAAATCATGAGCAACACGACGGAGAGCTTGCGCCGAAAGATCGCCAGCGCCGGCGATCTGCAATCCGTCGTGCGCACGATGAAAGCCGTCGCCGCCTCGAGCATCGGGCAATACGAGAAATCGGTGCAGTCGTTAGGTGCCTACTACCACACGGTCGAGCTCGGTTTGAGCGCCTGCTTTCGCGCCGCCGGCTCGGCTGTCGTGGAAAAACCGAAGGCCGCCAGTTCGACCGGCGCCATCGTCTTCGGCTCCGACCAGGGATTGGTCGGCCAATTCAATGATGTCGTGACCGATTTCGCCGTGAAGACGTTGGCTGACCTAACGAACAAAGCCCAGGTCTGGGCCGTGGGCGAGCGCGTCCGGTCGCGCCTGCAAGACGCTGGCTTGCAGCTGATCGGAACTTTCGCGGTTCCAAGTTCCGTCAAAGCCATCCCGCCGCTCATCGGAGAAATCCTCATCGAGCAGGAGAAGCATCACGGTCGAAACGAAGTCACCGAGCTCCACCTTTTCTACAATCGGCCCACTTCCGGAGCGGGCTACGATCCCGTGACCCAGCGGCTCCTCCCCCTGGACGAAACCTGGCGCCGCAATCTGGCGAAACTTCCCTGGCCCACGAAAAACCTGCCCGAGATTCTGGGAGACGGAACGGAAACATTGCGCGCGCTCATCCGCGAATATCTCTTCGTCTCGCTCTTCCGCGCCTGCGCCGAATCGCTCGCAAGCGAAAACGCCAGCCGCCTCGCCGCCATGCAGCGCGCCGATAAAAACATCGACGAACTCCTGGTCACTCTCCAAGGCAGCTTCAATCGCCTCCGCCAAAGCAGCATCGACGAAGAACTCTTCGACGTGATCTCCGGCTTCGACGCCTTGAACGCCGACAGACGAACCACCAGAACGACATGATGATTATCGAAAGAAATTCTGAGCCGACCGTTCAGTATCGCGAACACTCACCCAAGCGGCGGCCGGCGTTCTTCGGTTCGCAGATGATTGCTCTTCTCTAATCTTGTGGATGAATGTCTGCGGGCGCAATGCAGGAAGCACAATCAGAAGCAGACAAGCAGATCCCACCGATCGTAATGACGGTCGGCCATTCCACACGATCGCTCGAGGAGTTTGTTCACCTTTTAGAGGCGCACGGCGTGAGACAGGTGGTGGATGTACGCACCGTCCCGCGTTCAAGGCACAACCCGCAATTTAACAAGACGTCGCTGCCCAAGGCGTTGAAGAAAACGGGATTGCGATACCTTCACATGCCGGAACTTGGGGGATTACGTCATGCGAAGCCCGATTCGCTAAACACCGGTTGGCGAAACGCCTCTTTCCGAGGCTATGCCGATTACATGCAAACGCCGGAGTTTGCGAAAGCCATCGACGAATTAATCGAACTAGCGAAGCAAGAGAGGATCGCAATCATGTGCGCCGAAGCTGTGCCCTGGCGCTGTCATCGTTCCCTCATCGGCGACGCGTTAACGGTTCGCGGAATTCGGGTCGAGGACATCATGAGCCCGACTCGGCGCCAGATTCACACGCTCACGTCTTTTGCGAAAGTTTGCGGCATCGAGGTCACCTATCCCGCCGAGGAGCTGCCGTTGTTCACTAAAAAGAAACCGTCGGCTAAGTCCTCTGTCTCGCCGCGGGTCGGTAAAAAATGATTGCCTACAAGGTATCGGAGAACGCGAAGATACTGTTCGTGGGCATCAATCCGCATCCCGGTTCTTATCGGCGCGGGGTGCCTTTTTCCAATAACAAGATGTTTTGGTATCTGCTCAACCGGTCCGGCTTGTTGCAGGAAGAAGAAGCTCATCTGAAAGACGACCTGCTGCTCAAACGAATCTATGACGAAAAATTCCTCGATTTCTATCAGCTCAACTTTGTCAATCTGGTTGACCGTCCGACGATAGACGTGACCGAACTAAAGAAGGGCGAGGAACAGGCCGGAGTCAGACGAGTTTTGCGAATCATCGGCACCTGCTCGCCAAAGGTGGTTTGCTTCATCGGAAAGATCGCCTGGAATACTTATCACGGCAGCCGGCAATGCGATTGGGGCTGGCAGCCGCCGATCGCCGGCGCGCAAGTGTATCTAATGCATTTCCCCATCCGCGGCCCGGCTGAGGTGCGGGTGAAGGAACTCAAAGAAATAAAGCGCGCTGCGAATCGAATGGCGCGTATTCCTTTATCTGATCTTCCTGAGCGCTGAACCTTTGTGCATGGCCATGTGGTCAGTCTTGTCGCTCTTGATCAAATACTGCGGCTCTTCCTTTGATGCGCGAACGGTATATCCCTTGAATTTGATTTCTGAAGTAATCTTTTTCTTGATGGTTCCCCGGACACAGCCCGCCTCCGAGTTCCACTCAACATGATCGCCAACTTTGAATCGGTGTGCCATAGCTAAAACGGGTCAGCATTTCTCAAGAAACTGCTTGAGGACCACTGCCTCATTGTGCTCTTGATCGCGCGCGCCGTAGATAAGAGTTACTGTTCCTTCTTTAGCCTTGCTCCTGATGGTCGCGAGCTGCTCGGGATGATGTTTGAGCTCGGTCTGATAACGCCCGCGAAAACTTCGCCACTTCTTCGGATCGTGGTCGAACCACTTTCGCAGCTCGGTACTCGGAGCGATCTCTTTCGACCAAAGATCGATGTTTGCTTTGCGCTTCGTCAGCCCGCGCGGCCAGAGCCGATCGACGAGAATGCGCGTGCCATCCGTCTTATCGGGTTTTTCATAAGCCCGTTTAAGTTTGATCTTCATTTTCCTCCCTAATCGTGATCGTGATCGTCTGAGTTTGCCGAGTAGCCGGGCGGATGGCTCCGCCTTCGTTTTCCCAGCGATCCAAAGCGCGTTCGATTAAACTTGGGCCGTCCCTATCGTCGATGGATCGCTCGGTTGCCCGTGGGATATAAAATGGTGTTTTCGTATCAACAGAAAATCCTACATATATTACGCGTATGAACTTCAAGTTACGCGTCTGGCGGCAGGAGAATCAGAAATCCAAAGGTAAACTCGTGGATTACGGGGCGCCTGATATTTCGCCCCATACGTCTCTCCTCGAGATGCTCGACATCGTGAACGAGCGTCTCGTCGTCCGCGGCGAAGAACCGATCGCCTTCGACTCCGATTGTCGCGAAGGCATTTGCGGCACTTGCAGCCTGACGATCAATGGCGAGGCGCACGGCCCGAACCATCCCGCGGCGGTTTGCCAGCTTTACATGCGATCTTTTAAGGACGGCGCCACGATCGTGATCGAGCCGTTTCGCGCCCGTGCCTTCCCGCTCGTGCGTGACCTGGTGGTCGATCGCAGCGCGCTCGATCGCATTGTCCAGGCCGGCGGTTTCATCTCCGCCCGGACCGGCTCAGCTCCGGAGGCGAACTCGATTCTCGTTCCAAAACATAAAGCGGACTTGGCGATGGAAGCGGCCGCCTGCATCGGCTGCGGCGCCTGCGTGGCACAATGTCCTAATGCCTCGGCCATGCTCTTTACCGGGGCGAAAGTCTCTCATCTCGCGTTCTTACCGCAGGGTGACCCGGAACGAACGCGCCGTGTGCTTGGAATGGTGCGGGCGATGGACGAGGAAGGCTTCGGCAATTGCACAAATACCTACGAATGCGTTGCCGTGTGCCCGACCGCCATACCCGGCAGCGTCATGGCGAAAATGTATTGGGAATACGGGATGGCGACCCTGCGAGAAAACGCGGGCGAATAAACTCCCCTTTAGTTCTGTGATTGGTGACGCGGTTCGATGCCAAAATGGTATTTGTAAACCAGCAGGCCGCCCATGAAACCCTGCGCGAAAACCAGGAGGGTTTCGAGAAAGACGATGGTCGCAAACCATTTAACCAGGTCCACGTTGTGGGTCGGTTTCTCTATCAGGAAATAAATGGCGCTGATCAAGGCGATAACGACCAGACAGACACCAGTGCGGATGTGGATCTTCGCCATTCGTCCGGCTCCTTCCTCCGGATGCTCAGGATAGGAGGCGTTGTAGTAATCGAAAAATCCCGTGCCACCCGCGATGACCGCCCCGAGCGCGGCGAACATAAAAGTCCAATAGGAGGCATTCAAGAAGAACAGGTCGTTCAGGCAAAACCATAGGATTAAAAATATGGCGCTGACTGGGAACAACACGATCGGAAAATGAACGGCTGCGGGATGAATGGCGGGGTACTTACCCGCGTGGAGTTGATTTGGGTCTGTCTTGGTTGTGCTTTCCATAACTTTCCTTCTAATGGTTACTCATTTTTCTGTGCGATAAATATCGGGGCGCGGTGGTCCTTCAGCCTTAATCGTCCCAACCGCGCCTTTTTCGGTTCGGAAAATCGAGTGATCCACCAAAGTGTATTCGCCCGGCACATCGAAAGTCATCTCCACCACAGCCGTCCCCCCGGAAGGAACCAGAGTGACTGAGACGTCGTGGGAGGGTGGATCAACCAAATCGCCTTCGCGATAAAGCGTCTCGAAAATAGAACCGATCACATGAAAAGAGGAAGCGAGATTGGGGCCGATGTCGCCAAAGTAGATCCGCACCCGCTCACCAGTCTTGACGCGCAACGCATGGTCTCCAGTCAGCGCGCCGACGCGGCCATTAAAGACGACAAAAGTAGGCTGCTCCATCAAGGCGGCCTCACGGGAGTAACCCAGGATCGCAGCGTTACCCGTCGGTGGCCCGGTGGCAGGCTGCTCCATTAAACCAGTCTCACGGGCGGTTTCGAGGATCGCAGCGCTACCCGCCGGTGGCTTGGTGGTGTAAAACTCACTCTGCATAACATAGAACTCACGATCGACCTTTGGAAGCCCGGCGGCTGGCTCGACCAGGATCAAACCATACATGCCATTCGCGATGTGATCCGGCATCGGCGGCTGAGCACAGTGATAGACGAAGAGCCCGGGATGCAACAGCTTGAAGCTCGCGAGCTTGACCTGCCCCAGGTTCGCGTTGAGCAGCGGTGCTCCCCCGCCTGGTCCCATCACAGCGTGAAAATCGGCATTATGTGACATGCCACGATTATCGGTGCTGCTGAATACGACCTCTAAGGTGTCGCCCTGCCGCGCCCGGATAATTGGTCCTGGGGTCTGGCCATTAAAAGTCCAGAAGACGTAGCGCAGGTTCGGTGCAATCTCTGCCGTCTCATAGCCGGCATTGAGATATACCTTCACCACAGCAGGTTCCTTACGCGTGATCGGTGGCGGCACATTGGGAGCGAAAGTTAACTGAGCACGTTCAGTCTTTGCTTCCTGCGCTGGAAGGCAGGCTGTTACCTGAGAGAAAAGGAGGATCGCGCCCCAAAGTATCCCGCGAGTCATATCAATCTTTCGACCTCATTTTTGTTCTTGGTATGCGATTCATGGTCCGTTGCCTGCGATGGCGTGGTCAGACACCTTACATTTGGTGCTCTCCGTGAGCACTAAACAATCGCGCTCATCTCACCAATGCTCTGAAGCATTGTGCCGGCAATCCAAGCGCTCGTTCGGGCGCGCTACGCGAGCTGGCCGGAAGAAGCGATGTTCCGAGAGCGATCCGACCGTCGCTGCGCACCGGATCCTGCTTCGCGCGAACGGCGCAGCTCTTCGTCGATGCCGTAACCACTCAAGACTATCGGATAGTACAGCGTTGCATGCGATGCCGTAAACTCCGCCCTCCTAGAGCTCGCCGAGATGCCGCTGGAGTAACCGCTCAAGTTGTTGCGGCCGAGTGATTGTGATTGTCCGTCCCGCGACCTTAAGCAGTTTCTGATCGCGAAACTTGGCCAGGGTGCGCGAAAGCGTTTCGCTGGTTGCGCCGAGTTCCGCCGCGAGGACGCGCTTTGTCCGGTCCAGCTCGATGACGGCGGGCGCGTCTCGCAACGGCCTGGGGCAGCGCTTCAGGAGCCAGTTGGCCACGCGTGTTTCCATGTCTTTCAAGGCCAGATCATCGAGCAGGCCGACGATCACGCGCAGGTGCTGACTCATTGATCCAAGCATGCGCAAGGCAAGCTCGGGCCGGCTGCGCAGTAGCTCGGTGAATTCCCGTTTCGGGATCAGAAAAACCACGCTCGCTTCGGTGGCGCGTGCATCTGCGGGATAGCCGACTTCGCTCGCCAAGGTCGCCTCCGCGAAGGACTCCGCCGGGCAGAAAACGTGGATCACCTGTTCCTTCCCGTTGGCGTTGACGCGATGCACTTTGATCCGCCCCTGTTGCACCACATAGAAGCCGCGGGCCGGCTCACCTTCACGGAAAAGATAATCGTCTTTCGCGAGGTGTTTCGTGACGGCAAACGATGCCACCGACTCGACATCCGCAGCGGGCAGTCCGGTGAAAAGCTGGCAACTGCGGAGAGTGTTCTCCGTCATCGCCTGTCTGAACTTGCCCCGATCCAGCGCCATCAGGTGACGCTAGCCGAGATTGCGCCGGCGCAACGATACAAATGCGCGACTCAATCCTCGCTCAGCCACAGCTTCGGCACGAGCGCAGCGGCCCAGACTCCGGCCGCCGCGAGCCAGATGAGAGCAGCGTAAACCAGATGACTGTTGCGCTCGGCGGGGAACAAATCCGCGCTCACGCGAGTGAGCATGGCGAGCACGAGCAAAGCGAGAGCCGTGACGAGAAAACGCAACCGCCGTTCAAAGAGATGACTGTGCCCGCTGTGGCCGAGAATGACGCGTGTGCTGACCGTGAAAAGAATGAGGTTAAACCCGCCGATGAAAACGACGTGCAGATTGGCCGCGCGATATGCTGGAATGACGGCGGGAAGAAGTAGTCCGAGGGCGAGGAGAAAGCCGCCGCACTGAAAACATCGGGCCAGGAAGGGCCGCTCGACCGGCTTTTCCAAAAGATGCCCCTGCGCGACCAGGTAAAACAAAGTCGTTAGGCCACGAAGGATCGCGGCGCTCCGCGGCCAGCCCACGGCTTCGATCACAAACGAACCCCAAATTACAAGTCCGCTGAGCGCGGCGGCGATTGCCTGCCTTCGCCAAAGCGCGCTCGCGATGCGCAGGTCGGCGGGCTCAGGGATTCCGCCGCCGAGCAGCTTCGGAAGGAAAAACGCGCCGACTCCAAGAATCGGGAAGAGAATAAATCCTTCATTCAGCATGAGCGTTCCAAGCTGGTTTGCGAAAAAGCTATTCGTTTGCTGGGCGGAGAGGATCAGGATGATTCCGCCGACGGCACTCAAGAACCCGAAGAGCACCAGCACAAAGCTGGGCGGCGGCGGGTCCATCCCTGCGCTCATGCGCCTAACGAGCGTGCTGAGAAAGAATAAAAGCAATCCAAGAAAGAGAACGTCCCCGGCGCCCTGTTGCTGATTGAGGTGCAGTAGTGCACTCGAAACTTGCAGGGCGAATAACATGAGCACCTCCGCTGTGGTCATTGGTTTCGCTTCGAGCAAGCGCGGACCGGCGGTACCCAGAAATCCGATGACAAAAGATCCCATCAGCCCCTCGACCATCAGCCGCATATGAGGAGCGGCCGGGTAAACACTGATCACGTGCCAATAAAACAGCGGCCAGAGTGAAACACCGATTGCGCCCAGCAAAAGCCCGAGCGGAAAGAAGACCCGAAACGGTTCTTGGCTGAACAAGCTGGTCGTCCGCGTGGGCTGTTGCATAAACATTTCAGAAGGCGCGTCCAACGAGCCGCCCAGGCAGCCGTTGTCGGTCAAACGATCCTTATGCGGTAATTTTCACTCTTGAGCCTTGATCTAGATCAACCTTACGAGTGACAGTCGTTGCCCTAAAACACGGTTGTGGCACAGTTAATTTCTGATGAAGAAGAGGACGACGCCTGTTCGAATAAATCCCGAACGTCGGTTTCGTGTCAGCAAGGGCAAATTCAAACTTGGTGACCAGACCGTGCGGGGGAACGTGGCGAAGCCGGCTGATGAGGAGAAAAAGGAATGGATCGAATGCGCCAGCCCACCGTGTTATCTTGCCGAAATCGAAGACTAATCCTTATAATGACAGACCCCGAAGGCAATGACAAAAGTAAGGTGTAACGCTCCGAAGGTCGATGGTAGGAGCATAGCTTCAACACAATCATGAATGCGCGGGGCGACATCAAGGATTCCGAAGATATCAAACGGCTGGTCGATGCCTTTTACGAGAAGGTTAATCGCGACGAATTACTCGGACCTATCTTCAACGACGTCGCCAAGGTGGATTGGGCATCGCATCTGCCGACGATGTATCGGTTCTGGGAATCGATGCTTCTGGGCGAGGGCAACTATCAGGGCGCGCCTTTTCCGAAGCACGCGGTGCTCCCGGTTACGCAAGGCCATTTTGAACGCTGGCTCGCGCTCTTTGCCGAGACCGTCAGAGAGAACTTCGCCGGCCCGAAGAGCGAGGAAGCCACGAGCCGCGCGATCTGCATCGCCGACACTTTCGCGCGACGGATGGGGGTATTGACCGATCCGGGCGCGCTTGGCCGAATATCGGTGTCGGGTGTTTAGCTAAAGCTGTAATTCCAGAGCCCGCTTTCGCCCTCGCTCTCGATGAGAGGCGGCCGCGGCCTTCTTTCGTTGGGCGGAAGTGCGGCCGGCTCCGCAACGTTTCTTTAATCCGCTGCCGATTGACCCAAATCGGTCTCCGTCGAGACCGTTGCTTCGCCCGCGCCTGTCCGCAGCGCCCGCTCGAGCGCCAGCGTGCCATCCTCACGCACGGGCAGAAAACAAAGCTGCGCGCCAGTGCGCGCCACGAGCAGCTGCCATGGGACGAGGTTGCTATGATGTTCCATTTTCGTGAGCAGGATGACGTCGCGCTCGGAGCAGACCGCGCTCAAGAAAAAGCTTCAGCGGGGACTCGACAATCTTCCACCGCGTTGTCGGGCCGGACCTGCGGGTGAGGACAGAAAGGGTTTCCGCCCTAACGAACATAGCACAGAGACGTCGTATGAAGCTCCAGATTTCCTGAGCCGTTCCGGTTGCGGGAAGAAGCGATCCGGCGCAGTTTGCGGAACGAACAGATTCTCCATCCCGCCGCCTTGCTGCCCCGGCGTCACCGGACGAGCGCCTCTAGGAGTTGTGCCCCTTCCTTTCTGGAGGGAGGAGCTCCGCGGATCCCGCGCGTCGCTCCAGCGGACCACGCGATCAGAGGCCCGCGTCGCAGGGGCTCCGCCCTCCAGGCCAGAGGTACTTTCGGAGCGCCCTCTAATACTTAGTGGAGCACCTCCGTCTTCTCCTGAAATCGCTTCTTTTGAAACAAGCTATGAAAATAGAGAGTAATCATCCGCTTCCGGGCGCCACTTTGGCAGCTGGCAAGATGCCCGGCCATTGGCTGCTCGCGCGGCTCGGCAAACGCGTTCTGCGACCTGGCGGTCTTGAGCTGACTCGATCCATGCTCGGCGCACTGGAGATTCACCCTTCTGATGAGGTGGTGGAATTCGCCCCTGGCATTGGAGCGACGATGCGCCTCGTGCTCGACCTTCAGCCGGCGTCCTACACCGGAGTGGAGGAGAACGAAGCAGCGGCCAGCCGAATCGGCAGCACGCTCACAAGCATCCAAGAAAGATGCCTCGTCGGCAGCGCCGCGCATACCGGGTTGCCGGATGAGTCAGCCACGGTCGTTTACGGAGAAGCGATGCTCAGCATGCAGGGGGCAGCGCAGAAACGCCAGATCGTGCAGGAAGCGGCGCGAATCTTGAAACCCGGCGGCCGTTACGGCATGCACGAACTTTGCCTCGTGCCGGACGACGTGGATGAGTCGATCAAGGAGGAAATCCAGCAGACGCTTTCTGAGACGGTTCACGTCGGTTCGAGGCCTCTCACCGTCCGCGAATGGCGCGCTTCGCTGGGCGCGGCAGGCTTCAATGTTCGGACGGAAATGCTGCGCCCGATGCGATTGCTCAAGGTGGACCGGCTCATTCAAGACGAAGGCATTTCGGGCGCATTGCGCTTTTGCTGGAATCTTTGCCATGACGTCGAGGCGCGGAAGCGCGTTCTCGCGATGCGGCGGGTCTTCGGAAAATATCGATTACATCTCGCGGCGCTCGTGCTCGTCGGCATCAAGAGTCCTGAGAAAAGCAGACAACAGGAGGAATTGGACGAGAACGACGACGCACCCTCCAATGGAAGCAAAAGCCGCAGGGACGGAGACTGACGGCGGGCGAAGTTTTTTTAAGAATGCAATTTTTCCTCAAGGTCTGGCGGCAGCCGAATGCGACGACGCGAGGAAAATTGTGCGATTACAAAGCCGCAGACATTTCCCCGAACACCTCCTTCCTCGAGATGCTCGACATCGTGAACGAGCAGCTCACGCTGCGGAGTGAAGAGCCGATCGCGTTCGATTCGGATTGTCGTGAAGGCATTTGCGGCACCTGTTCGTTAACAATCAACGGCCAAGCGCATGGACCCGAACATCCGGGGGCCGCCTGCGAACTTTACATGCGCAGCTTCCGCGATCGCGCCACCATTTACGTGGAGCCATTTCGCACGCGTGCCTTCCCGATTATCAAAGACCTCGTAATCGATCGCAGCGCTCTCGATCGGATCGTGCAAGCGGGAGGATTCATCTCTGCACGCACCGGCTCCGCACCCGAGGCGAACTCCATTCCGGTGCCAAAACATCGCGCCGAACTCGCCATGGAAGCGGCGGCCTGTATCGGCTGCGGGGCTTGCGTGGCGGCGTGTCCGAATGCATCCGCCATGCTGTTTACCGGCGCCAAGGTTTCCCAGCTCGCCTATCTGCCGCAGGGGGCACCGGAACGTCATCACCGCGTCCTTGGGATGGTGCGCGCGATGGACGCGGAAGGTTTTGGCAATTGCACAAACACTTATGAATGCGTCGCGGTCTGCCCGGCCGGCATCCCCGGCAGCGTGATGGCAAAGATGTATCGTGAATACGCGATCGCGAACCTGCTTGAAACCGCAGGTGAATAAAGGAGAGCAATGACGATCAAACTCAAAAGAGTCTATGAGAAGCCAGCCAAGGCAGACGGCACTCGCATTCTCGTGGATCGGCTCTGGCCGCGTGGCCTCACGAAAGCGGAGGCGAAGCTGGATCTTTGGCTGAAGGAAATCGCGCCCAGCACTGAGCTGCGGAAATGGTTTGGGCACGATCCGAAGAAATGGAAGGAGTTTCGTCGCCGTTACCGCGAGGAACTAAAGAGTCACCCGGATGAGCTGAAGCTGATCAAGAGTAAGACGAAGGAAGGCGCCGTGACGCTTCTCTACGGCGCGCGCGATCAGGAGCATAACGAAGCGGTTGTTTTGCAAGAGCTATTGGAAAGGAAGAAGTAATGGAATCACAGGAACAAATCCGGCCGGCCGCCTGGTTGATTGTCGCCGCCGCCGGAGTGCGCGCGGCCTTTGGCGTCGTCATGGCGGTGGACGCTTATTTGAAATGGCAGCCCTCCTTTGCCGCGCATTACGTCGGCTATCTCCAAAACGCCGCCAAAGGGCAACCGAACTGGCTCGTGCCCTGGTTCAACTTCTGGCTGCGCATCGTCCCGCCGAATGCCGATTTCTTTATCTCGGCGACAAGAGTTATCGAAACCATCATCGCCGTAGGACTCCTCCTTGGGCTCGCCCGCCGTTTTACCTACTTGTTGGGCGCGCTCTTTAGCCTGCTTATTTGGACGACGGCGGAAGGCTTGGGTGGACCTTACACCGCCGGCGCGACCAACCTCGGCCCGGCCCTCGTTTATGCGCTCGTCTTCATCGCCCTGATTCTCTTCGCGCGCATTCTCGGCAGTACGCCTTACAGTCTCGATTATCATATTGGCCGGCGCTTTCCGCTCTGGGGAACATGGATGGAATGGGCGCCGAAAGCCATCTGGCAACGCACGCCGCCCATCCTCGATTGGCCGCACCAACTCGCCGCGATCGGGGCGATCGCCATCGCACTGCTCGTCGCGCTCGGCACTCTCGGGAGCGCAGTGAATGCCGCCCCGCCCACGCCGCAAAACGCCGCTGCCGCCGTCTCGCCGCTCTCACTCGCCTCCACCGCGCCGATTGCGCGCGCCGCCCCCGCTGCCTTGCCACCCTTGATTGGCAACGGCGATACCGTCTCAGTCACCATCGCGGCTAGCGATACCAACGTCGAAATTGCCAGCGGGGTGCAATATCACGCCTGGACCTTTAACGGTACCGTGCCCGCTCCGGTGTTGCACGTCCGTCAGGGCCAGACCGTCAACATCACCTTCATCAACAACGGCACGATGAGTCACTCGATTGACTTTCATGCCGCCCAGGTGGATCCCGCGACCGCCTTTCGTTCCGCGCTTCCCGGCGGACGGGTCGAGTTTTCCTTCGTCGCGCGGGTGCCGGGCGCTTTCATTTACCATTGCAGCACCGCGCCGGTGCTCCTGCACATCGGCAACGGGATGTATGGCGCGATCATTGTTGATCCGACCGAGCCTTTACCGCCAGCGGACGTGAGTTACGTCCTTGTGCAAAGCGAATGGTATTCGCGCCAAGTGAGCGGCAAACTCATGTCCGGCGACTACGATAAAATGCTCGCAGTCACTCCCGACGAAGTCGTCTTCAACGGCATTGCCTTTCAATACGAAGATCATCCACTAACCGCAAAGGTCGGACAACGTACGCGAATTTATTTCGTGAACGCGGGACCAAATCTCTTCAGCTCTTTTCACATCATCGGCGGCATGTTCGACGCCCTCTACCCCGACGGAGATCCAAAACACGCGCTCACCGGCGTCTCTACTTACACGGTCGGTCCTGGCCAGGGCGTGGTCTTCGACACCATCATGCCGCACCCAGGCAAATACATCTTCGTCGATCACAGCATGCGCGATATGATGATCGGTGCCGTCGGCGTCCTTCATGTGATGCCGTGACCTCGGGAAGGGAGCGCGCCCTCGCTCCCCGGTAAGAATGCGGGCCGCACATCTCCAGCGGCCTGTTATTCGTTCCGCCAAAAAGTCACTGCCCAGGCGCCGCCCGATTGATGATGTGCGTCGCACCGAAAGCCTTCACTCCTCAGTTTTTCAATCAGGGGCGAGGGAAGAAAAGGAGCGATCACGGTCAGTCCTTCTCCGTTTTTCAGGGAATCGACGCGGTCGCGGATGGTGGCGAAGGGTTCGATTCCTTTCGCGATTAATGGACGCACGTCCAGCTTATTGAAAGCGACTTGCACTCGTTAGTCCTCCCAATGTTTCAGATGCCGGGCGGTGAAGGCGAGCAGCACCGCCATCCAAAAGAGCGAGATGGCGACAAACCAGAGGCCGGTATGGGCGAGCCACCAACTCGTTAGGGGAGTCTGCTTCGCCGCCTCCGCCGGAATTTTTTCCAGGGCAAAGAGCGCGTCGATCCGAAAGGCGTCCAGCGGGTTCAACATGAGGAACGAGCTCCAGATGTCCGGCCAGCGTTGCAGGAAAGAAGAGTGCGCCACGAGCAGCGCGATCATATCCATTCCAAAAAGAAGAAGCAGCCAGAGGCCGACCCCGAGGACGAGCCCCTGCACCCGATCGCGCGCTAGGAAACCAGTGCAGAGTCCGAGCGCGACGAAAGCCGCGGCGAGCGTGAGGGTGTGGCCGTAGAGGAAAAGGAATGCCGCGCCCGGCGCCCTAACGAAAAGCGTCGGGAGAAAAAGCAAGGCGAGTAGACCGGCAAAGAGGAGCGCGAGGGCGACGAATTTCCCCAGCAGAAAAGCCGAGCGCGGAATCGGCTGGGCAAAAAGGAGCGGCCATTCCTGACTCTCAGCGCGCGCGCTGCTGGTCCCGATGAGCAAGGCGAAGAGGGAGACGAAGTAGAGCGCCATTTGCAGGATCAGCATGGGCGCGGCGTCAGGAGTATCGGTGACCAGCGCGGCTCCGATTCCACCGGCGAGCGCGAGGACGCAGAAGACCTGCAAATAGCGATTCAGAATCGCCGAGTGCAGCTCGCGTGTGATGACCGCGCTCGTGGCAGCGCGGCCACGAGCAACCGAAGTCTCTGAATCGTTCAAGGCAAGCATGATCCAGCTCCGGGTAGCGCGCGCGTCTCGCGTGCTGGTGACGGCGTCCTCGCCGTCACGCACTTTTTCTCGGCGGGTTCAAGATCATGCCGGGCTGAATCGAAAGTTCGCAACGGCGGAACGCCGTTGCCAGCACGCGAGACGCGCGCGCTACCCGGACCAGCTTTGAAATCATTCAGCAAATCCGAGGGATCGATTTCGCGCTCGATTCGCCCCTGGTGACAAAGCAGGCAGCGCTGCGCCACGCCGTTCCATTCCGCGATCAAATGGGTGGCCATCAAAATCGTTTTCCCGCGCGCCGCTTCTTCCTGGAGGATTTCCTGGAGCCGCTGGCGCCAACCCGGATCGAGGCTGAGACCGGGTTCGTCGAGCAGGAGGACGGGTGTGTTGGGCAACAAGAGCAACGCGATCCCGAGTCGCTGACGCATGCCGCCGGAGAGCGTGCCGATCCGTTCTCTTCCGAAACTCGTTAGGCCCACTTGCTCCAGCGCCCGCTCAAGCCGCGCCTTCTGCAAGCCGCGCAGCCGGAGGTAAAAACCGAGCACCCCCGAGCAGGTGAGACGCGGATGAAAATCTGGATTCTGCGGGAGGTAACTGAGCGTTTGCTGCGCGCGCAGTTTTGACTGCACGAGATCGTGACCGCCGATGGAAGCGCTCCCGCCGTCAGGCGCAGCCAGCCCGGCCAGCAGTTTCATGGTCGTGCTTTTGCCGGCGCCATTCTCACCGACGAGCATCGTGATCTCGCCGGGCCGCGCCTCCAGAGACAGGCCGCGCAGGACCTCCTTGCCGCCATAGCTCTTGGTCAGGTTCGCTGCGACAATCATGGTTGGGTAGCGCACGCGTCTCGCGTGCTGGTTGCGGCGTCCTCGCCGCAACATGCTTTTGGACGGGGTCGAGTGCTAAAGGAAAGTTCGCAACGGTGAGACACCGTTGCCAGCACCCGAGACGGGTGCGCTACCCAGCGAAAACCGCCACATCTCCTCATCATTCGAGCGCCCTTTGCCGCAACGCGCGCCGCGCCTGAATTGTCCAAAAGTTTGCCGTCAAAGGAGCGGGATCTGTGATCGAGTGAATGCCCGGAAGCGCGGCCCGCTCATTCGCGAAACGGAGGAGCTTGACCAGCGGGCTGCCGGAGAGGAGCGCGACGGCCGGGAAATCCCTCCGCAGCGGTCCGAAGAGATCGAGCTCTTGATGCGGCAGATCGTTAATGCCGTCCCCATTTAAGTCGAACATCTCCTGGCCGCTCCAGAAATTGCCCACGCCGTTGACGGCCCAGCGATTGTTATCCCCGGCTCCATCGACATCGATCGGATGGAGATTTTGCGTAAAACGGTTTTCGGTGAAGGAATTCCCGTCGGAGTTCCCGTAGAAGCGCAGGCCAATATAGTTGCCGCTGATATCATTTGACCTAACGACGAAGTCATTCGCCTGCTGAAAGGAAAGGCCGACGGCGTTGTTGTGGATAAGATTGCTTTCGACCCGGACGCGCTCGTCGGATTGAAAGAGAATGCCGTAAGCGCGCGAGCCGCGATTATCGACGAAACGGTTGCCGCGAATCACGATGTCGTGTGAGAACATGACGGCGGCCCCGGCCGCATTCTCCGAGAAGCTGTTGTTCTCGAAAACGTTGTTGTCCGAATACATGTAGTGGAGGCCGTAGCGGACATCGTGCACGCGGTTGTTTTCGGTGCGCGACTGGTTGGTGAAGGAAAAATAGATGCCGTCGCGGGTTTCGCTGATCTCATTGCCGGAGACGAAATTGTTTTCGCAATACCATTGATGGATGCCGTTGCCGCGTTCGTTTTGGTTGAGCGGGACTTCACAGAGTTCGCCGATCCCAGCAGTGAGGGTTTCTTCGATCGGCTTGGTCGAAGTCCGCAGGGTCGTCTTTCCCCGGATACGGTTTCCGATGACTCGGCAATCACTGACCTTTTTCAGGTAGACGCCGTGGAGGGAATCTTCGATGACGTTTGAATCTACGGTCGCGCGGTTGCCGGCCACGAAGACCGCGGCGTTGTCGTCCGACAAGCGCAGACCGGAGCCGGTAATACGGAAGCCGCTGATGGTGACGTTATCCGCAGTGATGGTAACGACATTACCAGCCCCGGTGCCGCGGATTTCAGCGCCGGATGCACCGATCAGCCGAAGTGGTTTGCTGATCGTGATCGGGCCGCGCTGAACGCCAGTCGCGACCTTCATGGTCTCGTTAGGCGCAGCCGCATCAATTTGCTGCTGGAGCGTGATCGCCGAAGCCGATGTCGTTAGGCCACAGAGCGCGAATGCGAGAATTCGGGTAGCACAGCGTCTCACAGCGCGAGCACCTTCTCCTTGCGCGAAAACCAAACGGCCAGCACGAGCAGCGCCATGAAAACCCAGAGCAAATAAGTGCCCATTTCCGGGTAACTCGACTGGGTGAAGTTCGCGATCTTCTGCGTGCCGAAGATGAGCGGCGTGAAAGGCTTGATCGTCATGGGCGCATGTGGGTCGAGGTTGTGCCCGTACCAATAGAGCCGGTAATAGAACGCGCCGATCGAAAAGGCGCCGAAGTAGGAGGAGAGGACGAAAAGGTCGATGACGTTTTTCATCTCGCCAAAGACGGCCGCGCGCAGGGCGAGGAGAATGAACACACCAAACATAAAGGGCATGATCTGCATCTCGGTAAAATCAGCCTGATCGATCATCTTCATCCCGATGTAATGATTGAGATTGTTGATCTCTTTGATGTCATTCCCATTGAGGCCGCCGCCGTGGATTTTGTAGGCGTAGATTTGCATCGTCAGGCCATCGGAATATTGCGGCGCGACGAGGTACAATTTCCAGAGCGGGAAGAGGACGGAACCCGCGACTGAGATCGCCGCCGCCAGAAGCAGGAGGCGCGACCAGAGATTGAGTGAGTTATGCAGGAACCGAAATTCCCGATTCAGAAGTGTGGTCATGATTTCTTCCCGAGGCCGGAACCTGCGCGCGCGCCGATGCGCGCACGCGCGGCATCCTTGACTAAGGTGTCGGCTGCGGAGTGCTAGCCGGGTTTGAGTCAGCCGGTGCGCTACTCGCGGGTGGCGTCGTATTCGGCACTGCTGGCAAGGAGTCCGCCGGCACCGCCGGTTCACCATCCGCAGCATCGGTCTCCGGCCGCGGTGGCAGCGTCGCCGGATTGACCGCTTCGCTCGGAGCCTCGGCGGCTCCTTCATTCTTCACCACAAGGTAGCCCTGCATCTCCTGGTGGAGCGCGGAGCAGAAGTTGGTGCAATAGAACGGGAACACGCCCGGCTTCGTTAGTTTCACCTGGAGCGTTTTCGTTTCGCCGGGATCGATCGTGATGTTGATATTGTTCTCGACCAGACCGAAGCCGTGAATCATGTCAGCCGATTGCTCGATATTGGTCACGTGGACGGTCAGTGTGTCGCCCACTTTGGCGTCGATCCGATCCGGGACGAAACGGCTGCGGATCGCCGTGAGTTTTACGATGACTTCGTTGCCGTTGCGCGTTTGCCCGGCCTGGTCCGCGTCCCAGACCGCATTTGGATCCTTGTTTTCGTCCTTCGGATAAACTTCGATCGGCTTAATCTTGTCTGCTTTCAGGATTTGCGCGAAGTGCGGTTCCGGATCGGTGAAAGTCTCATAAACCAACTTCATCTTCTTGCCCGTGATATCGATCAACTCGCTGTCCTCCGGCTGAGCGGGTCCGACACTGAGGTGACGACCTTTCGAGAGCTTGTTCATCGCGACAAGCCATTTCCCGTAGGGATGCTTCGTGTCGCTTCCTCCCACGACTAGATGACCGATGCTCCAATGCACTGGGATTTTATCGAGCACGACCTTGGTCAGATCCTTCTTTTCTTCATCGCTCCACGGCGGCAATTTCCATTTTGCGACCTGAGAGTCGATGAAGAGGGAAGTGTAGGCGTTGCCCAACCCGTCATACTGGGTGTGCAACGGCCCGAGACCGACCGGAACTTCGCCTTCCACCACGTCGTCATGCTTGATGATCGGAATGCCGCGAAAGTCTCCGTCAAAGTCTTTCTTCCCGATGGCGTTTTTTAATTTCTCGAAATTAACCACCGTCGTCGTGGGTTGCAGTTTGCCGCCGGCCACGACCCATTTGCCGGTCGGATCAACATCCATGCCGTGGGGCGATTTTGCGATCGCCAGGAAGTACATGACGCCCGGCGTCTTCGCCGGATCGATCACCGGCACGCCACCCATCATCGTGGCTTGTCCATCGGCCACCGCTTTTTCTGCGGCTCGCCAATTCACCACTGCCGCGAGGTCGCGATCCTTTTGTGAGGCGTTCGTCTCGAGCACCGTGTGTGCCATTTCGCTGTTGTAGGAAGTCCAGAAGGCCCAGCCACTGCTCGGACCTTTGCCGGTGGACCCCAGATCCCAATCGAAGGGCGGGGTCAGGATTTGCCAGCCGACCGACATCTTGCCCGTCTTCGGATCGACCTTGATCCCACTGACCATGCCGTTGAATTGCGTCGCATAATCCTTTGGATCGGCGACGCGCCCTTTCGGCAGCGGAACCGAGAAGCGCGTCGCCACGAGAATGTATTCCGTGTTCTCCGTCACGAACGAGGAGCCATGGTTTCCCATCGAGTTCGGGATCGGGCCGAGAATTTCCTTCGTCTTGAAGTCGCGCAGATCGATCCGCGCGACGCGGTTATTGGCATTGTCGTTCACAAAGAGCCAGCGACCGTCATATTCGCTGTCGGTTTGCGAGAGCCCGGGATGGTGGACATCGCCCCAGGTGTAATCCCCGAGCAATTTCTTCGTGGCCAGATCGTAGCCATAGCCGGTGCCTGAGGAAGGCGAGAAGACCGGGATGGTGACGAGATGCCGCATCGACGGCATTCCCGCGACAAAAACCTGCCCGGAGTGGCCGCCGGAGTAGAAGAGATAATATTCGTCCTTCTGTCCCGGCGGGACGTAAGAAGCCTGGGCGTTGGCCGCGTCTTCGCTGCTTGATTTGGTCTGGCTACCGCTCTCTTTCTGACAGCCGTTGAAGGCGACGATGGACAGACTCAGGGCGATGACTGGGATGAGTTGGTGCGGTTTCGTTTTCATCTTGAATAGGTGGTTTTAACGACCCGAAAAAATCACTGCTTCACGGTCATGATCCCGTGCATGCCACTGGCGTAATGGCCGGGGAACGCGCAGAGAAAGACAAATTCGCCCGGAACAAAAGGCGCGGTGAAAGTAACCGTGTCGCTTTCCCCGGGCCCGAGCAGTTTGGTATTCGCGATCACGGAGGTGGCGAACTCCGGCGCGATGTAATCCTGCGCCGCATGCATCGAACCGTCCTCGAGAAACTTCGGCACATTAGTGTTCTGCTTCAGGACCATGAAGTTGTGCCCCATCGAAGCTTTCGGCGCCGTTCCCACATTCGTTAGGGTGACGGACACTTTCTGACCGGGCTTCACCTCGAAGGCCGTCAGGTCGTACTTCATCTTGTCGTTTGCTGTAATCTTCACCTCTTTCGGTGGGACCGCCGGCGCATGGGAACAACTCGTGATCGAAAAGAGAAGAACGCTACAACCGAGCGCGATTCGGAAAATGGATGGGCGGCTAGAAGTTTTCATGGATTGGGTTCTCTCTCGTTCGGAAACGAAGCCGTCTAATACCCTTCTGGCATGGCAGTCATAGGGTGCGGCTATCGCGGCTTTGAGGTTTGACATGCCTCTTCGGTAGCGACGTCCGAGCAAAGCCGCCTTGATCTGGATCAAGATCGTCGGCGAATCTTGTGGAAGGATTTTCGGCCCGCGCCTCTAGTAGGAGGGTGAGAAGTCTCCTTCAGCGCTGCGCGGTCCTTGCCCTGGTTCTTGGCACTGCCGTCACCTGGTCAGGCTGTGGCCGATCGGATCAGAACCCGGCCAGCACGCGGCAATATGAGGCACGCGGGATCGTGCGCGGCTTCGCGCCGGATCACAGCACGGTCCAGATCGAACACGAAAACATTCCCGGCTTTATGCCTTCGATGACGATGCCGTTCGAAGTGCGCGACAAGCAAGAGATCGTGGACCTGAAGTTAGGCGACGCGATTTCCTTTCGGCTTAATGTCACCGATCGCGATTCCTGGATCGACCGGATCAAGCAGGTTGACCCGGCGACGGTCCATTTGCCGGTACCTTCACCCAGCGCAAGCTCCGTCAAATCAGAGCGCGTGCACGAAGGCGATCGGATGCCGGATTTTCAGTTGATCGACGAGGAGGGAAAACCGATCAGCCTCGAGAGCTTTCGCGGTCATCCCCTGGTCCTGACCTTTATCTTCACCCGCTGTCCGCTCCCAAACTTCTGTCCGCGGATGTCGCAAAATTTTGCGGAGCTGCAGAAGGCGATTAAGGCCGCTTCGTCTGAGCCGCTCTCTTCGACTCGGCTTCTCAGCATCAGCTTCGATCCGGCCTACGACACGCCCGAAGTGCTGCGCAACTATGCGCAGGGTGAAAAGGCCGATCCTATTATCTGGAAGTTTGCCACCGGAACTCCCACGGAAATATCCCGCCTAACGGAAAGGTTTTCTGTTCTCGTCCAACCCGAAGGCGGATCAATTTCACACAGCCTGGCGACGGCATTGATCGGCAAAGACGGCACGATCGAAAAGCTCTGGCGCGGCAACGGCTGGACACCCACAGAGCTAATCCAGCAAGTCGGCGACGGGCCGAACTAGGCGCCTTCGTTCAGGCAGCATCAACGAAGGATCCTTCGACGTGATCTCCGGCTTCGCCGCATTGAACACCTGAAAAGAATCACGAGAACTAGGCGCGGCAAAGTCGTCATCTTCAACCTCTCTCAAAGCGAGGGAGTTCCCAAGCCGAGCCTGAACATCCGGGACATTCGCGGGAAATATCTCGAAGCGGCGGCCGAGCCGAAACGCGGAGGCGCGGTGAAGAAAAATAGAAGGCGAGGGGAGCGACCGCCGGAGGCGGGAGCGATGGTGCCAATCGTTGCGCCCGGGTGGCCGCGGTTGGAGTTGCAACTTCGGCGTTGTGTCGTGAGGAGGGTTGAGTAATTTCGCTCTCCCTGCGGGTGAAGCCCGCAGACGCACAAACGCACCGCTAGCTCAATTGGCAGAGCAGCTGACTCTTAATCAGCGGGTTGTTGGTTCGATTCCAACGCGGTGCAGAATGCGCGAATTTTAGTTCGTTTGGCGAAAGGCTCCGCTCATGAAAAACAATGTGCTTGTCGCGCTTTTTCTGCTCCTCCTCGTTCCGAGCGGTTTCGCCCAGAACGACCGCCGCGAACAACGCCGGCAGCGCCGTCGCCAGCTCGATGAAAAGAGCACCGTTTACGCGAAAGCTGACGACGGCACCGAGCTGCGCTGGACGGTTTACCCGGGCGTCGGCTCCGGACCGCACCCCGCCGTGCTCGTGATTCATGGCGGGGGTTTTGTGAAAGAGCCGAACAGTCCGAAAACGATTCAGACCGCCGAAGACGCCGCGGCTGCCGGGTTTAACGCCTTCCACGTGAAGTATCGGCTAGCTTCGCGACGCGGCGGTCTATCCGGGCAGGCCTCGTCCGGCCAATACCCCGACCAGACGAACGACCTCAAGCTCGCGGTCCGCGCGGCGCGCAAATTTCCCGGCGGCAACGGCAAGGTCGGCGCGATTGGCGGCTCGGCCGGCGGCGCGCATGCGGTGTATCTTGCGGCCACCGGCACGGCAGGCGATGACCGGCTCGATGCCGCGGTTGCCCTCTCCGGCGCTTACGATTTCAACGACCTCGGCTCGCAAAAGCAGAAAAACTTCAAACGACTCGTGATCAACTACGCGGGCTCGTCGGATCCGGCGGCGTTGACCAAGGCTTCGCCGGTGACCTACGTCGACGCCGACACCGCGCCGCTCCTCGTGATGGCTTCCGATGAAGACGCGATGCCTCCGGAGCAATACGGCGATCTGATCAAGAAGTTGAACGCGTCCGGCGCGCGCGATTTCCAGAAGCTACTCCGCATGAACAGTCGCGCGCATGCCTTCGCCTTTTGGCCGGAAGTGAAGGAGCAGTGTCTCGCGTTCCTGAAGAAAAATCTCGGTGCGCCGGCCGCGCAGACGCCCTAGCAGCGTCAACTTTCGGCAAACAAATCGCGGTCGCGATATTGCTGTGCGATCGGCATGCGGCGGCCGACCCCAAATGCGCGGCTCGTCACCTTCAAGCCGGGCGCGGCCTGCGCGCGCTTGTATTCGTTGAAGTCCACCCGGCGTTGAATCCAACGCACGGTTTCCTCTTCAAAACCGGCGGCGACGATTTCCTGCGTGCTTAGGTTTTCCTCCACGTAGAGCTGGAGAATCCGGTCGAGCACATCGTAGGGCGGCAGCGAATCCTGATCGAGCTGTCCCGGCTTGAGCTCGGCGCTCGGCGGTTTCTCGATCGTGGAGTGGGGAATGATTTCGCGGTCGCGATTATTCCAGCGCGCGAGCTCGTAAACCAAGGTTTTCGGGACGTCGCTGATCACCGCGAGTCCGCCCGCCATGTCGCCATAAATGGTGCAGTAGCCGACCGCGAGTTCGCTCTTGTTTCCGGTCGTGAGCAGGAGATGCCCGAATTTGTTCGAGAGCGACATCAGGATCATGCCGCGCAGGCGGGACTGCATGTTTTCCTCCGTCGCGTCCTCTTCGCGACCCGCAAAAATTTCGCGAAACTGCGCCTTGAAGGCGGCGAAGGCATCGCCGATCGGCAAGTCGAGGCAGCGAATGTCGAGATTGCGCGCGAGCGCATGCGCGTCGTCGATGCTGCCCGGCGAGGAATATGGGCTCGGCATGGAAACGCCGAGGACGTTCTCCTTGCCTAACGAATCGACCGCGAG
>JBBSUP010000019.1:0-35753 GCA_038234295.1 Chthoniobacterales bacterium | reverse complement strand
CAGCAACTCGGAAGACGACCGGCAGCACGAGGCGCGGCACACGCTCCTGAAGCTGCACGCGGAAGCCGCGGAATGGTTTCAGGACAACCTGATGAAGCGCGATCTGGCGAAGCCGGCCCGCGACTACCTGAAGCAGCGCGGGCTAACGAACGAGGTGGCGAAAGCCTGGCAGCTCGGCTTCGCGCCGGAAAGCTGGGATGCGTTCCTCGATTGGGCGCTCGAGCGCGGCTACAGACGGAGCACACTGTTGCAAAGCGGGCTCGTAAAATTGCGCGATGAAGAGCGACCCGAGAGCGAAGTTTACGATCGCTTCCGCGGCCGGCTCATGTTCCCGATCTGCAACGATCTCGGCGAAGTAATCGCCTTCAGCGGCCGGATTCTGGTGAGTGAAAAGGAGAGCGCGAAATATCTGAACTCGCCGGAGACGCCGCTCTTTCGCAAGGGCAGCATCCTCTTCGGTCTGCACAAAACGAAACGCGGCCTGATCGAGGCCGGGAGCGCGATTGTCTGTGAAGGCCAGCTCGATCTGATCACGCTTTTCGAGGCTGGCCTAACGAACGTTGTCGCACCGCAGGGGACTGCCTTTACCGAAGCGCAGGCGCGAATCCTGAAGCGTTATGTGAACGAGGTCGTGCTTTGCTTCGATGCCGATGCGGCTGGCCAGAAAGCGGCCGAGCGCTCGCTCGAACCGCTGCTGCAACACAATCTCGTGGTGCGTGTCGCAGAGATGCCGCCGGGTGAAGATCCCGACTCGTTAGTCCGGAAAGACGGCGCGGAGAATTTCGCGCACCGGATCGCGAACGCGCGCGACTTTTTCGATTTCTGGATCGAGCACGCCACGGCCACGACCGATCTCGCCAACCTCGGCACAAAGATGCAGCTCGCCCGCGAGCTTGCCGAGACGGTCGCGCGCGTCCACGACCCGCTCATGCGGAACGAGGTGATCAGCAAGGTCACCGCCCGCCTGGGCGTCGCGCCCGCCGATTTCGCGAATCTTCTCCCACGCGCGCACCGCAGCCGCACGCCTAACGAACCCAGGCCGCGCACGGTCGCGCCCGCGCCGCGTCACGAGATCGCGCTCCTGTGTCTCCTCGCGTTGCGTGACCTAGCCGCGCGCGATTTTCTCACCGCACAGGATTGGCGCGCGGTCGTTGAGGAAACGCCCGGGACCGAGATGCTCGGCAAGATTCTCGCCGCCGATTTGCGCCCTGATGATCCCGCCTCTTTCAATCCCTTCATGGCTTCACTTGAGCCGGAGGAAGAGTCGCTCATTTCCGGATGGCTCCTGCAAAAAATGCCGCCTAACGCCGAGATCGTTACGCGCGAGTGGTGGCAGGGTTTGCGCCAACCCGCGCTCCGGCGGCGGCTCCAGGCGGCGGAGAGTCGTTTAAAGCTTCCGCAGATCAGCGCGGGCGAAGTGGTGAACCTGCAGAAACAAGTTGTTGACCTGCGTGGACAGCTCGATGAATTTTCACGGTTTTCGCCGAACCGGCAGCCTGGCTCCTGAGAGGCATTCGCGGAATGGCAACTGCTTGGTCCCTCTAAGATCTAACCGACCTTTCATTTGGCTAAAACATCCAAAGCACGCGGCCACTCCAAGAAGCCGCCCAAAGCAAAAGCGCCCGCCGCTCCCAAGAAACGCGGGCGTCCGCCTGGTTCCACCAAGAAGCCGGTCGCGGAAAAAGCCAAACGTACCCGCGGTCGTCCGCGGAAAGACCCGTCGCTCCAGCCGCCGAAGAACAAGCGTCCGCGCGGTCGTCCACGCGGCACTGGCGCCGGGACTGTCCCTGGCGGCAGAACTGGAAAAAACGGCAGCGCGATTTCCGAAACGAACGGCAACGGCAACGGCGCGGCCGCGACCGCGACCAATGGGGCCGATCAGACGCAGCTGCGCATCCGCGAGTTGATCAAACTCGCGAAGGAGCAGGGCTATCTCACCTTCGACGATCTGAACGAGACGCTCCCCGCGGAGCTGACCGATCCGGAAGAGCTCGATCATATTTTGATGCGGCTGCGGAAACTCGAGATCGACATCATCGAGGCGTCCGAAGTTGACCGCTATAAAGACGTCAAAAAGGACAACGAGGAAGAAGAGGAAAAACCGGAGCCGAAGCTCGACATCCTCGACGACCCGGTCCGGATGTATCTCAAGCAAATGGGCCAGGTGCCCTTGCTCACGCGCGAGCAGGAAGTGGAAATTTCCAAGCGCATCGAGGAAGCGGAAGCGGCCGTGACTGAGCACATCAGCCGTTTTGGTTTTGTCGCCGCCGCTCATCTCGATCTTGCCGCCAAGCTGGCGGAAGGCGGCGAGCGTTTCGATCGCGTGATCCTCGATAAGAAAATCGAGAGCCGCGAGCGCTACATGAAAATCCTGCCGGGCCTTTGCCGGAAGGTGCAGAAGATGAGCGCCGAGCTCGAGAAGGAATATACGCAGCTGACCGGCCGCAGCAGCGACGCCGCGCAAGCGAAGAAGTTCGAGAAAGCCGTCGCGAAACTACAGGCGCTCTATCCGCAATTTTTCTTCAAACAGCGGGTTACGGAGGAGTTCGTGCACCTCGCCGATTCGCATTTCGCGCTTCTCCGCACGCTGCAGGACGAGCTGAAGAAACAGACCGCGCGGAAAACGCGCGAGCCGCTCCAAAAAAAACTGCGCGCGCTCGAGACGACGCTTTGGCTGTCGATTCCGGAATTCGACACGCGCTATCAGGATCTGCGCGCTTGGCTCCGCAAGGGATTGCGTGCGAAGACGGAAATGGTCGAAGCCAATCTGCGGCTCGTTATTTCCATCGCGAAGAAATACACCAACCGCGGCCTCTCGTTCCTCGATCTCATCCAGGAAGGCAACATGGGCCTGATGAAAGCGGTCGAGAAATTCGAGTATCGCCGCGGTTACAAATTTTCGACTTACGCGACGTGGTGGATCCGGCAGGCGATCACGCGTTCAATCGCCGACCAGGCCCGGACGATTCGCATCCCGGTGCATATGATCGAGACGATCAACAAGCTGATGCGGGTGCAGAAACAGCTGCTTCAAGAGTACGGCCGCGAGCCGACCCCCGACGAAGTGGCCGAGGAAATTTTGCTGCCCGTGGATCGCGTCCGCGCGGTCTTGAAAATGGCGCAGCAGCCGATCTCGCTGCAGGCGCCGGTCGGTGAAAGCGAAGAGACAAATTTCGGCGATTTCATCGAAGATAAAACCGCCGACAACCCGAGCGACATGACCGCGATCGCGCTCCTGAAAGAGAAGATCAAGGACGTGCTCGAGACATTAACAGAACGCGAACGGCAAGTGCTGGAACAGCGCTTCGGTCTGGTCGATGGCTACAGCCGCACACTTGAAGAAGTGGGCCGTCAATTCCGGGTGACGCGCGAGCGGATCCGCCAAATCGAGGCAAAAGCGCTGCGGAAAATGCGGCACCCGACGAGGATTCGGCAGCTCGAGGGATTCCTCGAAGCCGCCGATCTCGGGACGATCGTAAAACCGCTCCCCTCCTAACGGCGGTGGCGGATCGCGTGGCGGCGCGGCAGGATCACAACCGGGCGGTTGTAAATGTAAGGCCGGCGATAAGCGATCCGCCGAGCATACGGGTAGTAGCCGTAGCCGACACCGATCGCCGGATACCCATAGCCGTAGCCAAATGGCGAGTAGCCAAAACCGATGCCGACGCCGGGGAACACCAGCGGAAGGCCAATGCCGATCCCGACATGGACCCGCGCTTCAGATTTCGGCGCGGAGACGAACGCGAACGCTCCGGCGGCCGCTGCGATGACAATAAGTTTTTTCCAGTTCATGTTTTTTTAGCTCCTGTTTGTGATCTACGTTATTCAGACGCGCGCCGCGGCAAACTATTCAGCACCCGCCTCGCCCCAGCGCGGATAGCCGGTCACGCAAATATCCGAGCCGATCCGAGCGTAGCGAATTTCGCGCAAACGAGCACCCGCCGCCGTCGTAGCTGCGCCTTTCCCGGAGACAGCGAAAACCGGTCCGCCGGTGAGCAGCGGCGCGACGTAAAACTGGATCTTGTCGACAAGTTTGCCGTCGAAGGCCTGGCCGAGAACGTCGCCCCCGCCCTCGATGAGGACGCTGGTGATCTCCTTACGGCCCAGATCTCGCAGGACAGTCGCGAGAGACTTGCCGCGATAAACCAGCGTTCGGTCCGCGAAACGATCGGTGAAGGCTTTGGCACCGCGCGGCAATTTTCCCGAGCGCGTGACAACGACCCGCCAAGGTTGGCTCGCGCCGCGAATCCCGCGCGTCGTGAGGCGGGGATTATCCTGCCGCAGCGTTTCAGCACCGATCAGGATGGCGTCGACAGAGGCCCGAAGTTCTCGCGCCTGCCGGCGCGCTGAAGCACCTGTGAGAGAGGGGCCTTCGCCGGGCGGGCGAGTGAGCCTGCCGTCGAGGCTCATTCCGCACTTCGCGATCACGAACGGCTTCCCGGTCACAATCCACTTATTGAACGCCTCGTTCAGGCGGCTGCACTCCTCAGCGAGGACACCGGTGACCACCTCGATCCCAGCTTTTCCGAGCTGTTGCTTTGCACGACCCAGGTGCGCGGGATTCAGGTCGGTCGCGCCGATGACCACGCGTTTTACGCCGGACTTTGCGATCGCGTCGGTGCAAGGCGGCGTGCGACCGGTCGTCGAACACGGCTCCAAGGTGACGTAAAGAGTCGCGCTCCGGAGCGACCGCTTGCCTGCGGCGGTGAGGCATTCGATTTCGGCGTGCGGCAATCCACTCGCCCGGTGATAACCGCGCGCGATGATCGTACAGTTGCGCACCAGGACCGCCCCGACCGCTGGATTTGGGCTGACGCGGCCGATTCCTTTGCGGGCCTCAGCGAGCGCAGCGCGCATGAACTTATCATCTGAAGTCTCCGGCACGCGGGAAGATTAGCCTTTGAATCGACGGCCGCAACGTGAGTTTTACAGTTACGTCGTGGCACACTAAGTCTCACATCCCTAGGGTTTATATGAGTCGAAGTGACCCTTAATCTACTTACGATTTTCTTTTTAAAACAAGCTTAACATCTTTATTTCCAACCTTTAATATACTAAACCACTTTGTATACAACGATCTGGCATTCCGATAGCTAAGGTGAAAGCCGCAAATCGTTAACCTCTTAATCAAAACCAAACTCTATGAGCTTAATTCGCTATCAAACTCCTGAACTCTCCGCCTGGCCGTCCTTTGACCGCTGGGCCAATCTCCGCGACGAGATGAACAGTCTTTTCGAGCTGCCGCTAATGACCGGATCTGGCCGTCAGGCGCAGCTTTTCAACGGCTGGAATCCCGCCCTCGACCTCTACCAAAGTGCCGACAACGTCGTCGCGGTCGTCGAGTTGCCCGGCATGCGCAAGGCGGACATCGACATCTCCCTGCATGACGGCACCCTCACGATCTCCGGCGAGCGCATCGCCTCCGCCGAAGGTGACGAAGGCGAGCAGGCCGAACGCACCGAGCGTTTCAACGGAAAATTCCGCCGGAGCGTGACGCTTCCGACGCGGATCGATGCCGGCAAGGTTTCGGCCTCCTACAAGGACGGCATCCTCACCGTGACGCTCCCGAAAGCGGACGAGGCGAAGCCGAAGAAAATCGAAGTCAGCGTGGAATAACCCAAGAAAGGAACAGCAAAACTATGACAAACACTTTAACCCAGGAAAACAACGGTGCCGTCGCACGCCGCGAAGGCGAGAAATTCATCACCCCGGTGGCGAGCATTAACGAAACGGCCGACGGCTACACGCTCGAGTTGGAAATGCCCGGCGTCGGCAAGGACGGCCTCGAGATCTCGGTGGAAAACAACGAGCTCTCGATCGTCGGACGCAAGCACCTGAACACGCCGGAAGCCACGCTCGTGCACCGCGAATCGCGGCCGCACAGCTACCGGCGTTCGTTTGAGATCGATCCCTCGATCGACAGCACCAAGATCAGCGCGCGAGTCAGCCAGGGCGTGGTCACCCTCGCTCTCCCGAAAGCGGAGCAGGTAAAGCCGCGCAAGATCACTGTCGCGTGATAGTTAACTAATAGACTGATAAGAGAGAGCTGCAGGCCGCGAGGTCTGCGGCTCTTTTTTTGCCGGCCAGTCGAAGGGTTACAACTCTGCAACTTTTTCGGTCCTCGACGTCAGGAACGAATTGCGCTAAAACCGAAAGCAACAGCCCCCGCCCTCACGATTGATTAACCTAGTAAGAGTCACTTCAACCAAGCTTATTCCATGATCCGAACGAAAACTGTCAGTTTTTTATTCTGCCTTTCAGCCTCAGCGGTTTACGCCGCTGGTAGCTTCGACATTCCAGTTCAGAGACTCGACCTGAACCAGCCCGGGAAAACCACCGCCAACTCGAGCGGCGCGGCCGTTTATCCTCACGAGTTCCGTTCGATTGACGGCTCGGGCAACAACCCGATCGATTCCACCCGCGGCGCGGCCAACATTCCGCTTTTGCGCAACACAACCGTCGCCTACGAAGACGGCGTCGGCTCTCCGGCCGCGCCGAACGCGCCGGGCGCCCGCGAGATCAGCAACAGCATGTGCGCGCAGGATCACCTCGTGCCCTGCGCGGTGAACGTCTCCGATTATCTCTGGCAATGGGGCCAGTTCATCGATCACGACATAGACCTTACGCCCGGCGCGAGCCCAAACGAACGATTCGACGTGCAAATCCCCTTGGGCGACGCGTGGTTCGATCCGAATGGCACTGGGACCGTCATGATGGAACTCGATCGCTCGTTTTATCAGATGATCAGCGGGATTCGTCAGCAGATGAATATCGACACGGCGTTCATCGATGCGTCGCAAGTGTACGGCTCCGATGAAGCGCGCGCGCTCGAACTGCGGACGCTCGACGGCACCGGCAAGCTCAAAACCAGCGCGGACAATCTGCTGCCTTTCAACGTCAATGGGTTCCCAAACGCGCCCGATAACAGCGCGGGATATTTCCTCGCCGGCGACGTGCGCGCGAACGAGCAGGTCGGCCTCACCGCGATGCACACGCTCTTTCTTCGCGAGCACAATTACTGGGCGAACAAGATCAAGCATCAGCAGCCGTATCTCGACGACGACGCGATCTACCATCGCGCCCGCGCCATCGTCGGCGCGGAGATTCAGGTGGTCACCTACCGCGATTTCATCCCGGCGATGCTCGGCCCGAATGCGCTCCCGCCCTATCGCGGTTATCAGCCGGAAGTCGATCCGAGCATCGAGAATTCCTTCTCGACCGCCGCCTTCCGCGTCGGCCACACCCTGCTCTCGCCGACCCTGCGCCGGCTCGACGCGCACAACCAAACGATCGGCGACCTCGATCTCGCGGCGTGCTTCTTCAACCCAGCCGCGATCAGCGATGCCGGGATCGAGCCTTTTCTGCGCGGTCTCGGGAAACAGATTCCGCAGGAAGTCGATTGCTACCTCGTGAACGGCGTGCGCAACTTCCTCTTCGGCCCGCCCGGCGCCGGCGGATTCGATCTCGCGTCGCTGAATATCCAGCGTGGTCGCGATCACGGTCTGCCGCGTTACAACGAAGTCCGCGCCAATTTCGGTCTCGCCCGCAAGATGAGCTTCGCCGAGGTCAACTCCGATCCTGACCTGCAGGCGCGGCTCGCCGCGACTTACGCGTCGGTCGACGACCTCGATGTTTGGATCGGCGCGCTCGCCGAGGATCACGTGAATGGCGGCGTTTCCGGCGAGTTGATCTTCACCATTTTGAAAGACCAATTCACCCGGCTCCGCGACGGCGATCGTTTCTGGTATCAGACCTATCTGCCACGCAATCTCGTGAAACAGCTCGAGCGCCAGAGCCTCACGCAAATCATTCGCCGCAACACGACGATCGGGAGCGAATTGCAGCCCGACGTCTTCCGCGTGCCTAACGACCAATAACCAAGGTCGGCGCGCCGCTGCGAGCGGCGGCGCGCCGGTTGGTTTCGCGCGGAGTTTCCCTCGCCGGTCGCTTTTCTACTTGGCGCAACCCGCGGCGCGAAGTAGCTAAGAGCCGCTTATGGCCTCCAAAACCGCAGAAGAGAAACCGACCGAAGACAAACTCGTAACCGCCCGGAACAAAAACCTCGATCTCGCGATCCAGCAGATCGCGAAAGACTATGGCGACGGCGCGATCATGCGCCTTGGTGACGGCAACATCGTCGACATCGACGTCATCCCCACCGGGAACATTTTGATCGACCGCGCGCTCGGCGTGGGCGGCGTCCCGCGCGGGCGCATCGTGGAAATTTTCGGCCCCGAATCGTCAGGAAAAACTACGCTCACCCTCACCATCATCGCGCAGGCGCAGAAGCGCGGCGGACTCGCGGCGTTCGTGGATGTCGAGCATGCGCTTGACCCGCAATACGCGCGCAAGCTCGGGGTCGATCTCGACGATCTTCTCGTCTCGCAACCCGGCTCCGGCGAAGAAGCGCTCCGCATCGTCGAGACCCTCGTCCGCTCGAACGCCCTCGACGTGATCGTGCTCGATTCCGTCGCCGCGCTCGTGACGAAACAGGAACTCGAAGGTGAGATCGGCGATTCCACTGTCGGCGCCCAGGCGCGGCTGATGAGCGCGGCCCTGCGCAAGCTCACCTCGCTTATTTCGAAGGCACGCACTTGCTGCATTTTCACGAACCAGATCCGCGAAAAAATCGGGGTGATGTTCGGTAATCCCGAGACCACGCCGGGCGGCCGCGCACTAAAATTTTACTCCAGCGTGCGCATGGACATCCGCCGCATTGGAGCGATCAAGCAGACCGACGGCGTCGTCACCGGAAACCGCACCCGGATCAAAGTGGTGAAGAACAAAGTCGCCCCGCCGTTCACTGAGGCGGAGTTCGACATCATGTATAACGAGGGCATTTCCACGACCGGATCGCTTCTCGATCTCGCGCTCGAAAAACAGATCGTGGAGAAGCGCGGTTCGTGGCTCAGCTACAAAGGCGCGCAGCTCGCCCAAGGCCGCGACGCCGCCAAGGAAGTGCTGAAGAACGACCCCGCGCTCTACGCCGAGATCGAGACCGCCGTGAAAGCGAAGCTCGACGAAGAGAAGAAGTAATCGTTAGGCCCTTCATCCCGAGCGGAGCGAAGCGGAGTCGAGAGATCCCGCGGGGTTTCGTGGAAGATTTCGCGCAGACGCTTCACGGCAGCGCCACGGGATCCCTCGGCTGCGCTTCGCTCCGCTCGGGATGACCGTGAAAAAAACGTCACTCACGCTAAACTCACCCCGATGACTTCCGCCGAGATCCGCCAATCCTTCCTCGATTTTTTTCGCGAGAAAAAGCACACCATCGTCCCGTCGTCATCGCTTCTCCCCGACTCCCCCAACCTCCTGTTCACGAACGCCGGCATGAACCAGTTCGTGCCCATTTTCCTCGGCCAGCAGACCGCGCCCTACGACCCGCCGCGCGCCGCCGACACCCAGAAATGCATCCGCGCCGGCGGCAAGCATAACGACCTCGACGACGTCGGGCTCGACACCTATCACCACACCTTCTTCGAGATGCTCGGCAACTGGAGCTTCGGCGATTACTTTAAACGCGAAGCGATCGAATGGGCCTGGGAACTGGTCGTTAGGCGCTGGGGTTTCCCAGAAAATCGTCTTTACGCCACCGTCTATCGACCCGGACCGGATGAACCGAGCGAGTTCGACCAAGAAGCGCATGACTATTGGAAAGTGCTCTTCGAAAAAGCCGGGCTCGATCCCGCCATCCACATCGTAGACGGGGATAAAAAGGACAACTTCTGGATGATGGGCGACACCGGCCCCTGCGGCCCGTGCTCCGAGTTGCACGTCGATCTCACGCCAGCCGGTGACACCCGCGGGTCGTTGGTCAACGCCGGCGACGCGCGCTGCATCGAGATTTGGAATCTGGTCTTCATCCAGTTTAACGCGAACCCGGACGGCAGTTTCGTCCCCCTCCCCGCGCGCCACGTCGACACCGGCATGGGCTTCGAGCGCGTCACCTCGATCATCCAAGGGACGAAGAACTTCACTGATTTCAGCCGTCCGATCTCGAACTACGAGACGGATATCTTCCGTCCGATCTTCGACGAGATCGAAAAGCTGAGCGGGAAACGCTACGGCGGCACGCTTCCGGGAAGTCAGGCTGCAAGCCCGACTTCCCAAGAGCAGATCGACATCGCCTTCCGCGTCATCGCCGATCACATCCGCACCCTCAGTTTCGCGATCGCCGACGGCATTCAGCCGAGCAATGAAGGCCGCGGCTACGTTCTCCGTCGGATTCTCCGCCGGGCGGTCCGCTACGGGCGGTCGTTAGACTTGCACGAGCCGTTCTTCTTTAAATTGGTCGAAGTCGTCAGCCTAACGATGGGCGATGTCTTCCCCGAACTGCGGGCAAGGCAATCGCAGATCGTGGAAACGATTCGGCGCGAAGAGGAGTCGTTTAATAAGACGCTCGATCGCGGCCTCGAGCTCTTCGCCCGCGAAACGGATCAGGCGAAAAACATCTCCGGCGCCTTCGCTTTTCGGCTCTATGACGAACAGGGTTTCCCGCTGGATCTCACGGAACTGATGGCGCGCGAACGTGGCCTTTCCGTGGACACGGAAGGTTTCGAGAAATTGATGGAGGAACAGCGCGAACGCGCGCGGAAAGCGCAGAAGAAAAGCGTCATCACCATCGCGAACGCCGCGGCCGAGAACGCGACGAACTTTCTCGGGTATGAGCACGATCACACCGGTGCGGATGTGGAGGAAGTTGTCGATCTTGAGGGCAAGACCGGGGTGATTCTGAACAACTCCGTGCTCTACGCGGAGATGGGCGGACAGGTCGGCGATCAGGGCGAGATCGAGGGGGAAAGCGGCCGCTGGCAGGTCGTCGACACCCGCAAGAGCGGCGCGGCTTTCGTCCACATTCTCGCCGGCCACGATGCGCCGGCGGTCGGCGAACATGTGACCGTGCGGAGCGATCGTGCGCGGCGCGCGGCGATCGAGCGGCATCATAGCGTCACGCATTTACTGCACTGGGCGCTGCACGAAATTGTCAGCAGCGATGCGGCGCAGAAGGGCAGTTACGTTGGACCAGAAAAGCTCACTTTCGATTTCACGAGCGCCGCGCTGACGAAACCGCAGGTGCGCGAAGTCGAGCAGTTGGTGAATGAAAAGATCGCGGAGAACAGCGCCGTTTCCTGGAAGGAAATCCCCTACCCGGAAGCGAAAGGGCGCGCGGATATCATGCAGTTCTTCGGCGACAAATATGGCGATCTCGTGCGGGTGGTGCAGATCGGCGGCGCGCCTAACGAACTCGACGGTTACTCGATGGAACTCTGCGGCGGCACGCACGTGCGCGCGACCGGCGACATTGGGCATTTCCGGATCGTGCACGAATCGGCGATCGCGGCGGGCATTCGCCGCATCGAGGCGCTCGCCGGCGAGGCCCTCGACGCCTGGGCGACGTCGGAAGCAGCTCACCAGGACGAGAAATTCGCTGGCCTAACGAAAAGGAAATCCGGTCTCGCGCCGCTCCCTGCTTTCAGCGGCCACGACTCGATCGATGCCCGCACGGCGCACCTCGAAATGATGGAGAACGAGTTGCGGGTTTGGGAGAAGGAAAACGCCAAGGCCGCCGGCGCGGAATTGCAAAAGCGCGCGGCCGCGGTCGCGAAAGATCTGGCCTCCGCGAACGCGGGATTGCCAGCGCTCGTGACCGAGATCCCAAACGCCGACGGAGCTCTCCTCCAGGCGATCGTTGATGCACTAAAATCTCAATTCCAAGGCCCCATCTTCCTCGCGGGCGCGAGCGATGGACGGGTTGATCTCATCGCAGCCGTGCCGCAGGAAATGACGGCGCGTTGGAAAGCCGGCGCGCTGATTCAGCAGATCGCGCCGATTGTCGGCGGCAAGGGCGGCGGCCGTCCCGATAACGCCCGCGGCGCCGGCAAAGATCCCGCGAAAATCGACGACGCCTTGGCCAAGGCGAGAGAGCTTCTCGCCTGAGGCGCGGCTCAGGCGACGCGCGCTTTCCGACGCCAGGCGAGCGCGCCCGCGGCGCCGAGCGCGAGCAAACCGAGGCCGCCCTCATCCGGCGCGGGCTTGCTGCTCGCGGCGGATTTTTTTTGGCGCGGCCACGATCTCTTCGCCCGGATCGGCCCAGGCGTAGTCGAGCACGATGAAGCGGTTCCGCGGGGCGCCGCTCACCTTCACCCGAACCCAGCCGTATTGGACGCCCGCGCCGCCGTCGAATTTGAAGCTGATGTAGCCGAGGCCGGCTTCGCCGAAATAGCCGCCGCCATACGCGGTCGCGAGCACGCCGCGGGTGAGGCCGTCCGCAAAACGTCTACCGGCGATCGGGTCGCGCAGCTCGAGGCGGGAGACGAAGTAGTTACTGCCGCGCCGCATGTTGGAAACGGCGGCGCCCTTGATGTTGGAATACGGGATGTCGTAGAGGTGCGAGCTGGTCGCAAATTGGGAGAACGAGAGCAGCGCGCCCTGGCTCAGCCGGAAATCACGATGCACCCGGACTGCCGTCGAAGGCGTCGTGGATGTAACCGGAATAGTGAATCTCCGCCTGCGCGGTGTCGGCGCTGGCAGCGGCCGTGGTCGCGTAGGCGAGCCAGCGCGTCCGGGAGATCGCGGGAGAATGAAAGGTCCGAGTTCTTTTCATAACGTGAGCTCCAGCAGAAGTTTATCCGAAGTTAGATTGACTCCCTCGAGTTAACCGGTTCGCCCTGCCCGGGGCTAGTTAATACTTCCCTGGGCGCGGTACTTCGGATGACGTGCCTGCTTCCGGACGGCGTCGAAAAGTTTCCCGATCCCGATCCGACTACCCTGGTCCGCCATGAAGGCCGGAATCGCGCCGCCGGTGCCGCTGTAGATGGTGTAAGTAGCCCGGGTTTTCTCCGCACTGAGTGGCTCGAGTAGCCAGCTCCCCTCGCAGGTTTTCACCCGTTGCACGCCGGGCCGAGGCGGCGGGCCGAGCTCATTCGCGAGGTGCCATTGGATTAAATAGATCGGGCCCTTGGCTCCGGTCGTGACCCGGTAATCGGAGCGCACCGTGTAGTCTCGATCGGCGACCAGCGGCAAGTCGAGCCGCTGATAGGTCACGCGCGCCGTTTTCACCTGCTTTAGGATGCGGCACTCGGCTGTGTAAGGCATGAAATCCGGAAAAGCTTGCGAGTCGTTCAGGACCGCGAAAATCGCGCACGAGGGCGAGTCCATCTCGCCGACGCTGCGGAATTCATGGATCGCTGCGTCTGGTCGGGTCCGGGAATAAATGACGACACCGTCGCGTTGGCCGACCTTCTGCCAGGGTGCGGCCCGAGTCGCTTTCGCGGAGGGGTCGCCGGCCTGCAGCGGAGTCGCGAGCAGCAGAGCGGCGAGGTAAAAAATGAGGCGAATCACGAGGAACGGCGGCGCGCGCCACCATCGTTGATTCGGGATCGCCGCGGACTTCGGTTCCCTTAGCGCAACGCCGCCCAGACGCGGTGGACATCTTCGTGGTCCTCGAACGTCTGGAGAAATTCGCCGACCTGCTCGCGATCTTCGTCGCTCAGCTCGGGATAATTTTTCGCGAGGTAGCCGAGCTCGCTCGTGACAATGGTCCAGCCCTTTCCGCCGAGCCATTGCGAGACGGCGTGGAGATCGGTCGGTCCGGTGATGAATTGCGCGCCGCTCGTGCCCTCGGGAATCTCCGGGTCGTCGGCGTGAGTGAGCGGCTTAAAATCCTGCGCGCCCGATTCAATGGCAGCTGCTTCAGCGTCCGTCGCCGAGTCCGCGTGGTGCGCCTCGACGAGGCCGACGTGATCGAAGAGAAACTTGTTGCTGCCGGGCGCGCCGAGCTGGCCGCGTTTGAAGAGGACACGAATCTCAGGGGCGGTGCGGTTTTTGTTGTCGGTTTGCACCTCGACGATGACCGGCACCTTGTTCGGCGCGTAGCCCTCAAAGACGACATGCTCGAGCTCGAGTTTCTCTCCTCCAATACCGGCGCCTTTTTTAATCGCGCGCTCGATCACGTCGCGGGAAACACTGGCGCGCCGGGCTTTTTCCACGACCGCAAAAAGACGGGCGTTCCCCGTCGGATCGGCGCCGCCGAGCTTCGCCGCGACCATGATTTCCTTCACTAGTTTTCCGGTCACCTGGCCTTTTTTGAGGCCGGCGACTTCGCGTTTGGCGTGCAGCCACTGTCGTCCCATGTGGGTGATTTACCTGTCGGGCGCGTGCGGGGCAAGGGGCTTAAAATTTAACCACAGAGAACGCAGAGGGCGCAGAGGAAGAAAGGAAGATTTAGTGCTTCGTTTTTCTTCCCTCTGCGTCCTCTGCGCTCTCTTGCGGTTAACAGCTTTTCCGCTCTCGGTGCGGTCAGGGCAGGAGCAAGGTGAGGAACGCGGTCACACCAAACGCGAACGTCAGCAGACTCAGGTAGATGACGCTGCCGAGGAGGAACTTGAAGAGCGTCGCGAACCAATTCTGCCGGTAGACGCGGCGGATCGCGATCAAGAGCTGCATCAGAACCGTCACCCCAAGAAGGATGCAGATGACCGCAGTGAGTGCGCGGGATTGCAACGCCAGCAGGAAGCCGAGGCCGATAATGACGACCGTACTCAGGAAAACGAACGCGTGGGTGTGCAGGGCGAAGATGAAGTGATCGATGTAATAACGGCGCTTGAAAATGTAGAGAATTTTCAGCACGAGCGCGAAGAGCGGGATACAGCAGAGCACCATCGGCGCGAGGTTCTGCATGAGCGCTTTCAAGAACAAATCGCCGCGGTCACCGGTCGGCCCGATCTTTTCTTTCGCGCGCGCTTCGACCCAGCGAAGAAACGGGGGGACATTCTTCTGCTTGTCCAGCTCTTCGAAGAAGACTTTTTTGTCGGGTGAACCAGAAGGCTCCGCCGCGGCCGGCGTGGGCGCTAGACGGCCAAAGCTAAACCGGGGATACGGGGCGGGCGTTTCGTCGACGTCGATCGAAAAAAAGGGGCTTTTCGTGGACACCTTTTCGTTCGCGGCCGCGGCTAAGGGCACGTGGGGCGGAGGCGTCGGAGCCGAATTAACCGCCTTCGAGTTGAACGTACTTGGTCCGGCCTCCGCCTGCAGATGGCTGCCGCGCGAGAGAAAATTGATCACGAGAAAAAAGATGACGCTCGCGATCAGGTAAACCCGCAGCGGATGCACGTGCCGCGCGCGTTTGCCCTCGATAAATTCATTCGTTAGGCGCCAGGGCTTGCTCAGGAGCAGCCCGAACGACTGAAAGAAACGCGCGTCGAAATTAAAGAACGCGTCGGCCGCGTCGGTCAGGAGCGAGCCTAACGAACGGCGATAATCGATCGCGGGCTGGCCGCATTGGGCGCAGTAGGGACCGCTGAGGGCGGTGCCGCAATTCTCGCAATGGGTCAGCGGCGGCGGCGGATTTTTCGAGCGAAACCAGCGCCGCCGTTGCGGCGGCCGGTCGAGTTCCGCCGCGAATGCGTCGCCTAAAATGAGCGGGGTTTCGTCAGCCACGCGCGCAAATTATTCAACCGCGCAAACGAAGTCCAATCCCGGCTTTCGCCGCGGCCTTATTCGCGGAAGAGAAAGAGCGCGGCGGTGCCGATCGCGCCTATCGCGGAGATGAGCGCCGCGCTTTCGATGAAGTAGGGATACGCCATCAAGGCGATGCCGATGAGGACCGGCTTCAGCAGATTCATCCGCTTGCCGTAGATGAAGCCGACAAAACCGATGCTGCTAAAGATCGTGCCGGCAATCAGGTTCGGAACGGAGAAGGCGGACAATCCGGGCATACGGCGGTGGGAGCTATAAACGGGCCACTGGCGCAGCCGGCCGCAAAGTAAACATTGACCGGCACGAGGGCGGGGTGCCACGATGCGCCCGCTCTTTAAATCGCAACGCATCAACCGGAGAAACTCACGTGGCCAACCATCTTTTTCGCACCAAAAGTCCCGAACTCCTGATCCGCGAGTCGGAAGCTCCCGAGCGCAAAATGAAGCGCTCGCTCACCGCCTTCGATCTCACCTGCCTCGGGATCGGCGCGATCATCGGCGCGGGCATCGTCGCGCTCGCCGGCACCGCCGCGGCGGGCGAATCGGCGCGGGTCGGCGACTCGATCGTGAAGACGCCGGTGCTCAATTTTATCATCGCTTACTTCCAGCACGCCGATCTGGTTTTCGGACGCCCGGCCGCCGGTCCGGCGGTGGCGCTTTCGTTCGTCGTCGCCGCGGTCGCCTGTGGTTTCGCGGCGCTTTGTTACAGCGAGCTCGCGTCGATGATCCCGGTTTCAGGTTCGGCCTACACTTATTCCTATGCGACGTTAGGCGAGATCATCGCCTGGATCATCGGCTGGGATTTGATCCTCGAGTACGCCGTCGGCAACATGGCCGTGGCCGTCGGTTGGTCCGGATATTTCGTCCAGTTACTGGCGAATATGAACATCAAATTCCCGCTTTGGCTGATGGTCGATCACACCACCGCCGGCACCCTGCTCGCGAAGGGCGGAGCTGCGCTCGGCGCGTATTCTTCCACCACCCTGCCCGTCTTCCTCGGATACCCAATTGCGGTGAATCTGCCGGCTTTTTTCATCGTCGCGGCGGTGACGGTGCTCCTGATCTACGGCATCCGGGAAAGTGCGACCGCGAACACGGTCATCGTAATCATCAAACTTGCGGTCGTCGTGTTCGTGATCGCGTTCGGCTCCTTCATGGTCAATCCGACGAACTGGCATCCCTTCATGCCCAGCGGTTTTGGCGGCGTGATGAGCGGGGCGGCGATTGTCTTTTTCGCCTTCATCGGTTTCGACGCCATCTCGACCACGGCCGAGGAAACGAAGAATCCGCGGCGCGATCTGCCCATCGGGATGCTCTCCAGCCTCGTCATCTGCACCCTGCTTTACGTCCTGATGTCGTTCGTCCTCACCGGGATGAAAAAATACACCGCTTATCTGGGCGATTCTGCCGCGGTCGCTTCCGCCTTTGCCGCCAAGCCCTGGGCCCAGGCGCTGATCAGTGCCGGCGCGCTCGCCGGGCTCACCTCGGTCCTGCTCGTCTTTCAAATGGGCCAGCCGCGCATTTTCATGGCGATGGCGCGCGACGGGTTGCTCCCGAATTATTTTGCGCGGATTCATCCTCGCTTCCGCACGCCCTATATCACCACCATCTGGACCGGGTTGGTCGTTGGCGGGGTCGCGATGCTGACGGATATCGGTTCGTTAGCCGATCTCACGAATATCGGAACCCTCTTCGCCTTCGCGCTCGTCTGCGCCGGAGTCATCGTGCTCCGGAAAAAAGATCCGAACCGGCCGCGGCCATTCCGAGTGCCGTTCGTGCCGGTTTTTCCGATTCTCGGAGTGTTCTTTTGCGGCGCGCTCATGCTCAGCCTGCCGATCGAGACCTGGATTCGGTTCTTCATCTGGCTGGTGATCGGACTGGCGATCTACTTCTTCTACAGTGTGCGCCACAGCCGGTTGCGGCTGGGGATTGATACCGGCGAGACCGAGCGGGACCTGCCGGCGATCGAGCCCTAACAATACCCTCGGGATCGCGCGGGGGCCGCGATGCTCCCTCTGGGTAGCGCGCGTCTCGCGTTGCTGGTTTCGGCGTCCCCGCCGAAACGAATTTTTTCCCTCCGCCTCGCCCTAGGAACCAAAGTTCGTCGCGGCGGGACGCCGCGACCAGCACGCGGGACGCGCGCGCTACCCGGACTTCTGCGCGACGCGCTTCTTGTTGGCGGACATCGACTAAGGCGCGACGCGCCTCAGCCGGCAAGTTTCGTTAGGCGGCCGGCTTCAGATGTTTGGCGAGGAATTTCTCCATCTGGCCGTAGAAATCGAAGCGGTTCTCTTCGTTGTGGAAACCGTGGCCTTCGTTGTCTTTCACCATGTATTCGACATCGACACCGCGCTTTTTCAGCGCTTCCACCATCTGATCGGACTCGTCTTTGTTGACCCGTGGATCATGCGCGCCTTGTGCGACGAAGAGCGGCGTCTTGATTTTGTCTGCGTGCATCACGGGCGAGACCGCTTCCATCATCGCCTTGTCTTTTTCCGGGTCGCCGACCATCTCGTGGAACATGTCGAGGAACGGTTTCCAATAGGGCGGGATCGTTTTCATGAAGGTAAACATGTTCGCCACCCCGACGTAATCGACCGCCGCCGCGTAGAGATCGGGCGTGAAGGCGACACCCGCGAGCGTGGCATAACCGCCGTAGCTGCCGCCATAGATCGCGACCCGTTTCGGATCCGCGATGCCTTGCTTGATCAGCCACTGCACCCCGTCGGTGATGTCGTCCTGCATCGATTTCCCCCATTGCTTGAAGGAGGCTTCCCAGAACTTGCGGCCGTAGCCGGTCGAGCCGCGGAAGTTCATCTGCAAAACGGCGTAGCCGCGGTTGGCGAGAAACTGTACCTCGGGATTAAAGCCCCAGGTGTCGCGCGCCCATGGGCCGCCGTGCGGGTTGATCACGACCGGCAGATTCTTCGCCTCGCACCCGAGCGGGAGGGTGAGGTAACCGTGAATCGTGAGGCCGTCGCGGCTCTTGTATTCGACCGGCTTCATCGGCGCGAGCTGCGCTTCCTTCAGCCACGGGGCGACGTCGACGAGCTTCATTAGGGTGCCGGTCTTGGCGTCGAAAAGATTGCGCGACCCGGGCGAGCGATCGTTGCTCGCGACGACGATGAATTTGTCTTCCGCCTTGTCGTTCGCGACGACCTCGACTTCGTAGCCGGGGAGTTTTTCGGCGAGAGTTTTATACATCGCCTCGGTCTGCGGATCGAAAAACTTGCGTTCCGTTTTCCAGGTGTCGAAGGCGGCGAAGGTCACGACCTTGCGCTTCCTCGAGTAGGCCAGTGCCGAAACGTCGACCTCCGGATTCTCAAAAAGCTTTTCGAGCTCCTTGCCGTTGACCGGATCAATCGTGACGACGGCTTGTTTGTCCCGGCCGATATTGGAAACCGCGTAGAGATTCTTGTTGTCGAAGGTGTAGAACTGCGGGCTGACCGACTCGCGGAAATTGGTCGTCAGCACTTTTTTGAACGGCGACTTTTCGTCCGGCCGGGTGAGCAGGCTCGCGTTCACTCCATCGGTCTCGGTCGCGGCCCGGATCACACCGGCGTGATCGGTGATCCAGCGATCCACTTTGCCCGGATTCTCCGCCACCAGTTTCATCTCGCCGGTCGCGACGTTGAGCCGGAAAGCGTCGAAAACTTCCGGGTTGCGCTTGTTTAACGTGATCAGGATGTCGGTCTCGGAGATGTCGGCCAGGTCGTCGATCACTTCGCTCCGCACTTTCGGGAAGGGCGTCAGGTCCTTCGCTTCGCCCCCCTTCAGGTCGACGCGTTTGATGTGGAAATTCTCGTCGCCTTTGTCGTCCATCGCGTAGACGAGAAGCTTGTTCCCTTTCCAAGCGTAGGTTCGGATGTCGCGGTCCTTCTCACTCGTGACCCGCTTTGCTTCGCCGCCGGCCGTCGGCCGAACGAAGATGTTCATGCGCGATTCCCACGGCTGGAGGAAGGAGAGCACCGTGCCATCGGGCGAGAGATCGGTAGCCGCGACTGACCGGATTCTTGAAAAAGTCGCGGAGCGGGATTTCCGGCGGGGGGGCGGCAGGCGCGGGTTTGGAATCGGCAGTCGTCACGGGCGTTACCGAAGCAGCGGGCGGGGAAGCTAACGAGGTCGTGGTGTCCGCGGTGTCGACCGGCGAAGTCGCGACAGCGGGCGCAGGAGATTGCGCCAGGAGAGTGCCGGCGGAGAGAAGGACGGTGAGAAGAGTGAGAGAAGATTTCATCATAACGTTGTGGATAAGATGCAGCGATTGCCGCATTTGGATTCAAAGTCTGGAAACTTTGAGGATAAGCAAGCCGGTTGGCATTGCGAAGCGGTTCATCCCCACATTCGTGCGCTACGATTCTCCCGGGCGATGCAGTTAAGCAGAAAGACGATTGGATTCAGTTCAGAGGTAGCCAGATAAAGCGGGGGCGATAGATGTCCGCGTTAGTAAAATGTTCGAAAAAATCGAAGGTGTTTACGTTATAGCTGATGAGCAGCCGATCGGGAGTCGAGAGATGCGGGTGTGCTTTGGCGTTATAGGTGTAGACGTTAGTGGAAATTTGCGTCTCGGGCGCGGTGTAGATCACGGTGTAGTCGCTCCAAGGGCCAACCGGACTATCGGCATATCGTACGGCGACTTTGTTACTCAGAGTGTCGAGTTGGAAAACGAGGATGTAGCGCCCATCTGGGAGCGGGGACACACTGAACTCGGAGGAGACCCGATCGGTTACCGGGACGGCATCAATAATCTGGCTGGACCAGACGGTTCCAGTCCAGAACTGGTAGGCGCTAAAATTCGTAAGATTATCGGGCGTCACCCGCGCCACCAGAAGCTTCTTTACCGGATCATTTCGCAGACCGTAGATGTAGAGAAAACCGTCAGGCGCAGGGGCGCCAGCGACCTCCGTGTTCGGAAAAACCGCCATGCCATAGGTAATTTCGCCTTTCGCACCGTCCTTCGGTAAATAGAGCGGCGCTTCGATTTGCTTGTAGCGGGTGAACGGAGGAACAACCGCTGCGCTGCTGCCCAGGAGCGATACCCCGTCGACCGCAAAATTGAAGACGGGATCATTGCCCGTTTTCATTCGGAGGCTGAATAGATAAAGATTGCCACCAGCAATCACGCCGTCCTGAGGCCAAAACCACTTGCCGCTTTTTTTCCCTCCCGCGGGCACAACGATTGGTTGTGGCGTTCCTTTTGCATTGCTGCGCCAAAAGAATTCGATTTGGCTGGGATCCGGTGCAGCTCCGGTGAGTAACGCACTGGTATTATTGACGATCGTCGCTCCCGACAATCGCCGCTCGTTTTCGTCTACTTCGCCAATAAAAGTGTCGCTAAAGGTAAAGAAGGTGGTGGTTCCTCCCGCACTCCCGGGGCGTTCGTCGCCAGAAAGCGGAATCGAATAAATCCCATCAGCACCGGTCCAGCCCGAGTGCCGATTGAATAAGGCATCCCATTCCGGAGCTGTAACAGCGAGATTCGCTTCCGGAGAAGCGGGAATAGAAAGAGTTTTGCTAAAGCCGGGACTGCCCGCCGCGAACCAAAGCAGGAGAATGGGAAGTAGTTTCATAGAATTTCAGACCATGAGTATCTCAACAGCGCGATGACGACCAATTATTTCTACCACCGCCAGAAGAGCGCCATCCGGTGCGGCGTCCTCTTCGCGTTTGGTTTCGCCTTTGACGTCAATAGCGGCCTGAAAAAGGATGCGCCCGCTTGGATGCAACGCGCCGGCCTGACCTGGCTCTTTCGCGCCGGGTCCGAGCCGGGCCGGCTTTTTACCCGCTACCTTCGCTTCAACAGCCTTTTTCTTTATTATCTAGCCAAAGATGCGCTCATTTCCCGTCGTGCCTGAAGCTTCGCTCCGCCTCGTCCTCGTCCTCCTCTTCTTCCTCGCGTCTTCCGTGAAAGCCGAAGAAAAAGCGCCCTTCGTCGCCAAAGGCATGACCGTTTCCTGCCAGACCTGGGGCGGGGAGTGGGCCACCCCGGAGATGGCCGCGACCCTCGACGAATTGAAATCGTTAGGCGTAAACAGCATCGCGATCCACCCCTACGCCCAGATCCGGGAAGATGGCCACGTCCAATTCCGCAACCGCGACAACTTCCATCACATCACCCAGCCGCTCGATTGGGCGCGGGAGCGCGGGCTCTCCGTCATGCTCATCCCCCACATCGCCTACTGGGGCACGAAGTTCCTCTGGCGCGGCGAGATCAACTTCCAGACGAATGAGGAGTGGGACGGCTTCTTCGGTGACTACGAAACCTGGATCGTGCGCATGGCGCAGCTCGCCGAAGCGCACGGCGCGGGGACGTTCTCTATTGGTCTGGAATTCACCGAGGCGCAGAAGTTTGAAGGCCGCTGGCGCAAGATCATCGCCGCGATCCGCGCGGTTTATCACGGCAAGCTCACCTACGGCGGCAACTGGGACAGTTTTAAGGAAGTTAAATTCTGGGATGCGCTCGATGAGATCGGCGTGCTCGCCTATTTTCCCCTAACGAAAAGCGACAACCCGTCGCGGGAAGAAATCGCCGCGGCCTGGGACAAAAAATGCGCGGAGCTGACGACGTTTTCGAAAGCGCACGGCAACAAGCCGATCCTTTTTGTCGAGATCGGCTACAACGAAAGCGCGCGCGCGGCCGCGGAGCCGTGGGCTTTCAAAACCGGCGGCCCGCATGCGGAAGAAGTGCAGCAGCGCTGCATCGAGGTGGCGCTCGATCTGTCGCAGCACTGCCCGGTGCTCGCGGGCATGTATTGGTGGAAATGGTTTCCCGAGCTGCCCACGCGCGAGCGGGAAAATTACCGTCTCCAGACGCCCGCGATCAAAGCCCTGATCGCGCGGCACTGGCGCGACGCGACGCCGACCGCCGTTCCTGCACCCGCTGCACCATCGCCGCCGCCCCGATAAGCACGAGGCCGGCGAGCACCTGATGCAGGTGCAGAGCCGCGTGGAAAAAACCCCAGGTGATGCAGACCGCCGCGAGCGTTTGCATCATCTCGAAATAGCCGGCCGTCGATGCCTTCGTGCGCCTGAGTCCCTCGAAGTAAACGAGGAGCGGAATCCCGCCCGAGATCGTCGCCAGGAGCACGAGAGCACCGATCGCCTGCACCGGATGCACCTGTGCCGCCGCGGGCCAGAGCGAGGCGTGCTGCAGTTGTCCTTGCACGAGGAGAATCATCGTCATGCAGAAAAGGCCGATGACAATGCGCAGGCTGGCGCCCAGCTGGAGCGACATACCGGTCATGACACCGCGCCCCGCCACCGTGGAGAGCCCCCAAAAAAGCGCGCAGACCAGCGCGTAGGTCGTCCCGCGATTCCACCCCGCCTGCTCAAAAGAAGTGCCGATCAAAAGCGGGTGCTCCACGGAAAGGAGGATGCCGGCGAAGATCGCGAGACCGGCCCAGAGGAAAAAGCGCCGCGCGAGGCGGTCCCCGAAGAAAAAACAGGCGCCGATTGTCGAAAAGATCGGCTGAATGTTCAGGACGACGTTGACGACTGTGGGATTGCCGAGCTTGAGCGCGAGAGTGAAAAAAATCGTTCCGACCGCGGACCCGGCGAAGGCGGAAAAGATCAGGTAGCCCCAGGTCCGCGCGTCGACTTTCGGGATCTCGCCGAGCCGCGTCAGCAGGAGCGGGAGGAAGCAGAGGAGAATGAGCACGTGCTCCCAAAAGACGATGACGTTGGCATCGAAGAGGTTGTTCAGCGGGATCCGCCACGCGCTCTCCGTGCCCCAAAGGGCCGCTCCGAGGGCCACGAGCCACGCGCCGGAACGGCTGGTGCGCGGCGGCGCGGAATTGCTCTGCACGAGCGAGGGTTAGCGTCCTCGGCGGAACGCGTCAAGCCTCCGCCGGTGCCGCGCTATTCGAGCGGGCGGCGTTTCAATTCCCAGACGCGCAGCGCCGCGAGCAACAACCGGCGCGTGCGCTCCATCGAGCCGGGCGCGCCCTTGGAACGAGCTTTTGTTTTCGCGCCGCCCTTCTTGGCGGTGACCGCTTTCCGCGCGCGACCGGCGCTCCCTGAAGCGGCGGAATTCTTCGCGGAAAACGACTTTCGAATTCTTCGATTTCTCTGCACAGACAGCGGGCATTCCAACCGCTGAGCAGGTCATGGGCCAGCGGATTTTACGACGACTTCAAGACCATTGACAGACCGGCCCGAAACTCACTAAGATCGCCCCGGAAAAACCACCCCGAGATCGCCTTACGGGTCACCCCAGGAGCTACTAAAAATGGATCGATGCATCAACCCCCGACTTCTTCGACTGCCTAAAATCGAGGCCGCGAAGCTTCAAATTGAGTCCGCCATCTGGCTCTGGTTTGTCAATGGCGATATCGTTTCGGTGCATACGCTCGCGACCGCGGCGCAGCGCGTCCTGCTCGAGGTGGCCACGCTTTGGGGCACCGCGGCGTGGCCTGCCACCTCCGCTTATTTTCCCGCCGTCCGTCACGACGATCCCGACGCGCGTTCCCAAGACGCCGCGACTTATTTCCTGCACGCGAAAAAGGAGGAAACCTACGAGGTGAGCGAACAGTGGGCCGAGCTTCAGCTTTTCGACGCGGTCATGGCTTACGGGAATCTCGCGAACGATCGCAGCGGCAGCGCCCTGATGTCGACTTTTGTGCTCCGTTTCGGCGTGGAGCGAGAAGAACTCTTCGTCGCCGATGCCTTTACTCTGCTCGAGCGTCGAGTCAGCGATGCTTTTAATCTCCCGCGGCTGAAAGGGCTCAGTCGCATCGATTTTCTGAAGGAGTTTCTCGGTTCCGTGGGGCCGACCGGCTAAACCTTCCCTAAGGGCTCGGCGCCCGGCACTTTCTTGACGCTCCGGCGCTCGTCGGTAGAGTCGCCGCCACCCTGCCTCGCGGGGGCCGACGGCACCAGCCCTGCTGATGCTGAAAGCGAAACGGAACGGCCAATGGCCGCGAACGGAATCACAAAACACATGGACTTTTCCTGGTCGGACCAACAACGAGAACTCCTCGACGCGGTGGATCGTTTCGCGAAGGAGCAACTGCAATACGACCTGATCGAGAACGATCGGAACGCCGTCTTCAATCACGATGCCTGGATGAAATGCGCGGGGTTCGGTATTCACGGGCTCCCCGTCTCGGAAGAATACGGCGGGCTTGCGCAGGACCCGCTCACCACCGTGGCCGCGCTGGAGCGGCTCGGCTACCATTGCAAGGACAACGGTCTCCTCTTCTCGATCAACGCTCACATGTGGACGACGATCATCCCGCTGATTTTCAACGGCACCGCGGAGCAGAAGAAGCGTTTCCTTCCCGGCCTCGTCGACGGCACCCTGATCGGCGCCAACGCCATGAGCGAGCCGAACAGTGGCTCCGACGCCTTCAGCCTCGCGACTACGGCGGTGAAAAAGGGCGACAAATACATCCTCAACGGCAGCAAGATTTTTGTGACGAACGGCCCGATTGCTGACGTCCTGCTCGCCTTCGCCGCGACGGATAAAAGCAAAGGCGCCGCCGGGATCAGCGCGTTTCTGGTAGAGAAGAATTCGCCGGGCCTCGACCTCTCGCACAAGATCGAGAAGATGGGTATCCGCACGGTGCCCATGGGCGAGGTCTTTTTCGAAGAATGCGAAGTGCCGGAGGAGAATCTGCTCGGCAAAGAGGGCGCCGGCAGCTGGATGTTTACCCGCTCGATGACCTGGGAGCGCGGCTCCATCCTCGCCGCGCACGTCGGCACTATGCAGCGCCTGCTCGAAACCTGCATTCGTTATGCGAACGAGCGCAAGCAAGGCGGCCAGTCGATCGGCAAATATCAGCAGGTCGCGACGAAAATCGTGGAGATGAAAATGCGGGTCGAGCGCTCGCGCCTTGCGCTCTACAACTACGGCTGGGCCATGAGCCACCGCAAAGCCGTCTACATGGAAGCGGCCCTGGCGAAGCTCGAGATCAGCGACAGCTGGGTGAAATGCTGCGAGGACGCAATCCAGATCCACGGTGGCTACGGCTACATGGTGGAATACGAGATGGAGCGGGAACTCCGCGACTCGTTAGGCAGCAAGCTTTACTCCGGCACGAGTGAGATCCAGAAAAACATCATCGCGTCCCTTCTCGGTCTGTGAAGATTCTCGTTCCGTTTAAGAGCGTGCCGGATCCTTACGCCGGTCCCAGCGGAGCCGCGAAATCGGTCATCAATCCTTTCGACGAGATCGCGATCGAGGAAGCGCTGCGCATGCGCGAACGCGGCGACGCGACCGAGATCACCGGCGTCACCATCGGCGTTGCAGCGGTCGACGAACAGATTCGCTCCGCGCTCGCCATGGGCGTTGATCGCGCCCTCCGCATCGAGGACGCGCGCGCGCTCGATCCCTACGCGATCGCCCGCATCCTTTGTGCGCTAGTCAAAAAGGAAGCGCCGCAGGTCGTGATGATGGGCAAGCAGGCGGTCGATGACGATTCCAACCAGGCCGGGCAAATGCTCGCGGGATTGTTAGGCTGGCCGCAGGCGACCTTTGTTTCGAAAATCGAATTTCTCGAGGGCAAAACCCACGCGCGCTGCACTGCCCTCCGTGATCACAACAGACCTGCGGTTGAACGAGCCGCGCTACGTCTCCCTCCCCGGCCTGATGAAGGCGCGGAAAAAACCGATCGAAGTGCTCACCTGCGAGCAACTGGGCGTGGCAGTAAAACCTCTGACCACCACACTCTCGACCGCGCGGCCGCCGAAGCGCACTGCGGGCACACGCGTCGCTTCGGTTGAGGAATTGGTTACAAAACTCAAAGAGGAAGCGAAGGTCATTTAGATGGCAGCGACTCTAATTCTCATCGAGCTCGACAGCGGGAAAGTGAAGCGCGCGTCGCTCAACGCGATCACGCTCGCGCAGCAACTTGGCGGCGATTATGCGCTCCTCCTTCTCGGCACCGATCTTGAGGAAGTTACTGCTTCGCTCACCGGCTACGGCGCGAGCGCGGTCATCGCCGCGGAGGACGCTGCCCTCGCCGAACCGACCGCTGATCGCTACGCGGCGGTGATTGTTGAAGCACTAAAAAAGGCCAGCGCGAACACGCTCCTCGCCAGCTCATCGACGTTCAGCAAAGACATTCTTCCCCGTACCGCAGCGCTCTTCGATGCGCCTATGCTCACCGACGTGCTCGGCATCGAAGGCCCGGCTTTTCGCCGGCCAATCAACGCCGGTAGCGACCTCGCGCTCGTGCAACTGGAAGGCGACCGCCGCGTGCTCACCGCACGCGCAACCGCTTTTTCGGCCCCGAGCGCAGTCGCAGAGAAGTCGCCGATCGAGAAGTTGGACGTGACGGCTCTGAGTTTGCCTAACGACACCGAATTCATCTCGCGCGAGGAGCGCAAATCCGATCGTCCCGATCTTGGCGAAGCCCGCGTGGTCGTCGCCGGCGGACGCCCTTTGAAGGACACGGAAACATTCGAGCGCCTCGTCGGTGGACTCGCCGATGTGCTCGGCGGCGCGATCGGCGCAACCCGCGCGGCGGTCGATTCCGGGATGGTGCCTAACGATTACCAGATCGGCCAGACTGGCAAGATCATCGCGCCGGAACTTTACATCGGTCTGGGCATTTCCGGCGCGATCCAGCATCTCGCGGGGATCAAGGACTCGCGCGTCATCGTGGCGATCAACAAGGACGCTGATGCACCGATTTTCCAGATGGCGACCTATGGTCTGGTCGGAGACCTGCACGAGCTCGTCCCGCAGCTAATCGAATCTCTCCGCGAAGTCTGACGATGATGGCCGCACCGATGGATGTGCAGCACGTCACCCGCGAGGTCTTTGGGAACATCGCGCCATGGATGCGGGTGGTGTTCCTCGCCATGATCTCCGCGAGCATGTGCTGGACGGCGTGGAAACTCGAGCGGCGGCGCCGGCTTTGGCGCAAGGCTTCACGACCCGGAACGGAGCGGGACTGGCGGGTCTGGGTTGAACGGCTCGTGGTTTATGCGCTGGCGCAAAAGCGCGTCCACAAGAAGCGGCTCGGCGCGGTCATGCACCTCTTCCTTTCGAGCGGCTTTATCGTGCTCGCCATCGGCACGACTCTGCTCGCGATCGCCTATGATGGTCCCTACTACTTCCATCACGGCTGGTATTATCTCATCTATGAGTTGACGATGGATGTCTTCGGCGTGGCTTTCATCCTCGGCTGCCTCCTCGCGTTCTATCGCCGCGCCTTTCGTAAACCTCCGAGTCTTGGCCATAACTCAGGCGATTGGTGGCTTCTGCTTCTCCTATTGTCGTTAGGCGTGACCGGCTTTGGCGTGGAAGCTCTCCGGCTGCATTACACTCAAGTGCATGCGCCGATCGAGCGCTGGTCGGCGGTCGGTGCTTTGATTGATTGGACCCTCCTGCGCGGGCTCAGCGTGGAGACGACGCGATCCCTTCATCTCGGAGTCTGGTGGCTGCATGCATTGTTGGTCGGCGTGTTTTTTGTGACGTTGCCGGTCAGCCGTTTCCTCCACGTCATCACCGGGCCGCTGAACATCGCAGTGCGTCCGGACCGGCCGATGGGCGCGCTCGTGCCCCTGACGATGGCGGAAGTGGAGGAAACCGGCCGCACCGGCGTGCACGACCTCGATAATTTCACCCAGCAGCAGCTCATGAGTCTCGATGCCTGCATGGAATGCGGGCGATGTGAAGATGCCTGCCCGGCCTTTGCCAGCGGGAAGCCGCTCTCACCGAAAAAGGTGGTGACCGATCTGCGCGGCTTTATGACGTTAGGCGGCGGCGACGTCCACACCGTGATCGCGGACGAGACGCTTTGGTCGTGCACGATGTGTCAGGCTTGCGTGCAGGAATGCCCGGTGCTGATCGGCCACGTCGACCTCATCAGCGACATGCGCCGCGATCTCGTCGGGGAGGGAAAACTCTCCGGTCCGCCCGCAAAGATGCTCCAGCAGATCGGGAATCAAGCCAATCCCTACGGCCGACCGAATGCCGACCGGCTCGCGTGGGCGGAAGGCCTCGATGTTCCCACCGCGGAGTCGAATCCGGATTTTGAATATCTGCTCTGGGTCGGTTGCGCGGCGTCGTTCGATCCGCGGGCGCAGAAAGTCGCGCGCGCGACGGTGCAGCTGCTGAAGAAAGCGCAGGTGAATTTCGCCGTGCTCGGGAAAGAAGAGACTTGCACGGGCGATCCCGCGCGGCGGATCGGCGACGAGTTTCTTTTCCAGGAACGCGCGACGACCAACGTCGAAACGCTGAATCGTCGCAAGGTGCGCAAAGTGGTGACCCCCTGCCCGCATTGCCACAACACGCTGCAGAACGAATACCCGCAATTTGGCGGCACCTATGAAGTGCAACATCACTCGAGCCTCCTCGCGGAACTGATCGGCGAAGGCCGCCTAACGAGTGCAGGATCCGACGGCGAACCGATCACCTTGCACGATCCCTGTTACCTCGCGCGGGCGAACGGAATCACCGAAGCGCCCCGCACCGTGATTGATGCGCCTAACGACGAAGGCTTTCGCGAAATGCCGCGCTGCGGGAAGAAGACCTTCTGCTGCGGCGCGGGCGGTGGGCGGATGTGGTTTGAGGAAGCGCCGGAGCAGCGGGTCTCGAAAATTCGCGCCGCCGAAGCGGTGGCGACGGGAGCGAAGACACTCGCGACCGGCTGCCCCTTCTGCCTCAACATGATGACCGACGGGATGGCCAGCACCGCGGGCGGTGAATCGGTGAAGGTGCTCGACATCGCCGAGGTGCTGCTAAACCGACAGATGCCGGCGGCAGCCCCGATTGACGGGTAAGAGGGCTTCTGAAAAGTCGTGTCATCCCGAGCGGAGCCCCGCGGCCGCGGGGCGGAGTCGAGGGATCCCGTGGCGAAACCTGAAAGCTCACTCCACGGGATTCCTCGACTGCTCCCGCGTCTGCGGGATCCGCTCGGAATGACGTTTTAAAGACGTCCTCCAAGCCTGGTCAGGTCGATCCGGGACTTTTCGTGAGCTTACCATCTACGACTACCTCGGCATTATCGGAGACGGTCTGATCATCGTGGCCTAGATGCCGCTGTAGGTGCGGAAGCTGCGCGGCAAGACAACCTCACCACCCGCGCCGGAGTCGAGACGGGCGAAAACGTCGTTCGCCGGCTTCATCATCGGTGTGCAGCAAGCAAACTCCGACATCGTGGTGCGAGGGTTGAGCCGGAAATTTCGGCGCGCGTCGAGTTCGTTAGGCCAAGAAAAGGCGAAACAAGATCGCCGTCCGGATCGCATGCTGCTTACGGAGGGCACTCCGACCACCTCAGGTAACTACCGCTGGATCGCGAATTACAACGGCGACGTTAACAACACCGCCGTCGGCGGAACTTGTAACGATGATGGCGAATCCGTAACCGTGATCTTGCCACCACCACCGACACCCACACCGACACCGACACCAACGCCGAGTGCCACACCGACGCCGACGGTAACCCCTAGTCCTACACCGACGCCAACTCCGACGGTAACTCCTAGTTCCACACCAACGCCGACTCCGACCCCAGGCGCGCAGTCGCAGAACATCTCCACCCGCGTGCTCGTGCAAACGGGTGAGTCACAGGCCATCGGAGGTTTCATCATTACTCCGGGCAGTCCGAAACAAGTGATCATCCGCGGCCTCGGTCAATCCCTCGGCCAACAGGGCATAACCGGTTTCCTCGCTGATCCTGTGCTGGAGCTACACGGCCCCGACGGCTCCGTGATCAAGACGAATGATAACTGGCGCGACACGCAGGAAATCAAGATCCAAAACACCGGCCTCGCGCCGACGAACGATCTGGAATCTGCGATCGTCATCACCCTCGATCCGGGCAACTACACCGCGGTGCTCAGCGGACGCGATGGCACGACCGGCGTCAGCATCGTGGAAGTTTACGATCTCGATGCGACCGGCACGTCCCGCCTCGGTAACCTCAGCACCCGCGCTGGCGTCGAGACCGGCGAGAACGTCGTCATCGCCGGCTTCATCATCGGCGTGCAATCGGATAACTCCGACATCGTGGTGCGCGGCCTCGGCCCGTCGCTCAAGAGTCGCGGAGTCGACAACGTTCTCGCGGATCCCGCGCTCGAGTTGCGCGATAGCGACGGCACCCTGCTCAAGTCCGACGATAACTGGCAGGACGATCCCGACCAAGCGGCCTTGATCACCGACAGCCAACTCGCGCCCGAGAAGGCGAAGGAAGCGGCGCTCGAAGTGAGTCTGCCGCCGGGCCGCTACACCGCGATCCTCTCCGGCAACAGCGGGACAGGCGTCGGCATTGTCGAGATCTACAACAAACGCTAACTGCTTCAGCCACGTATGGGACAGCCCGACAAACGTCGGGCTGTCCCCATGCTGGGTCGGATGTCGCTCTTCAAACTGACCGCTTAAAGCGGTCACTTTTCACAACCAGAGTTTGTAAAGTTGGCAGGGCGATCCGGCCTGGCCGAAGCTCGCGATCCTGTAGACGTTTCGCTCTGCGAAACGCGGGTGTGCGGTTTCCACGCAGACTTCGCGCTTTTCCTGTGGTCGACGCTGTTCGTCGCGCTTCGCAGAGGCGAAGCGTCTACAATCAGCGCGCATCCAACGAATACGCGATTCCTTCCGCCCCTTGGACGTTTTAGTAGGTCTCGACCGGCGAGCGTTTGCCGTCTTCCGCGCTCTGCTCCGCCGCGCGCTCCGCGCCGAGAACGGCAACGCGCAGGTTCCAGATTTCATCGTTCAGCGCTGCGAAGGCCGACTCGGAGAACGGAGCGGGCGGCGCCATCTTCTTTTTGAACCGCGCCACGCTCGCGAGCGAGCGTTCCAGCTGATCGTGAGGCAAATTCGCGAGGTAACCGGCAGCTTCCTCCACCATCGGCACGCGGTGACAAATCATCGCGAGATCATTTCCCGCGCCGATCGCGCGCCGGATCGTTTCCTCGAAGCCGTACTCATTCAGGATCGCGCCCATGTCGAGATCGTCGGTCATGATGAGCCCTTCGAAACCGAGCTCGCCGCGCAGCAATTCGGTCACGATCCGCGAGGAAAGTGATGCCGCTATTTTCTCGCGCTCGAGCGACGGATACCAGCCGTGACAAATCATCATGCTATCGACCTCCGCCGCAAACCCGCGAAAGACCGCGAGCTCATTCTCATCGAGCTCCGCCCGCGAACGGCAGATCACCGGAAGATCGTGATGCGCATCGACCGTCGCCGCGGAATAGCCGGGAAAATGCTTGCCACAGCTCGCGATCCCCTCTCCGCGCAACCCTTCATTGAAAGCGCCCGCCAGCCGCACAACTTCCTCAACATTCCCGCCGTAACAGCGACCGCGGAGCGAGTTGTCCGCCTCGTCGTCGAAGGAAATATCGAGCACCGGACAGAGATCAAGATTAAACCCGAAAAGTCGCAACAGCCGCCCGGTAATCTCACCATGCTGCCTCACGAGCACGGCATCGCCTTTCTCGCGCAACTGTTGCGCGTTTGGCGGCTCCTGCCCGATCAAACGCAACCGCGAAACCCGGCCGCCTTCCTGGTCGATCGTGATGATCGGCTCGACCGCGCTGAGGTCGCGCAAATCATCGATCAACTTCCGCAGCTGCATCGCGCTCTCGATGTTCCGCCCGAAAATGATGTAGCCGCCCGGCTGCACTTTGCGAAAGAGCGCAGCGCTCTCGGCATCGAGTTCTTTCCCGGGAACTCCGATAAGCAGCAGTTGACCCGGTGAAGTGCTCTCCATACGGTCGGAAAATAGTGTATTGCGAACGAAGAAGCGAGAGCGCGGCAACTGGAGGGACGACCGCCGGGTCGTCCACGCTTCCGGTTAGCCTAGCGACGCCGAGCAGACACGGTCGGGACGGCGCCCGTCCCTCCATTGCGCCGCTTTGAAGAATATCGGCATTTTTGGCGGGAGCTTCGATCCGGTTCATAACGGACATCTCATCCTCGCCCGCGAGGCGCTCGAGACGCTTGGGCTCGACCAAATTCTCTTCATCCCGGCCGCGCAATCGCCACACAAAACCGGACTCGCTCCAGCCCCGGCCGGAGCGCGCTGGGAGATGCTGACCGCTGCGATCGAGGGCGAGGATTACTTCGCTGCGTCCCGGATCGAACTCGATCGGCCCCCGCCCTCCTATTCGGTCGAGACGATCGAAAAACTCCGCGCAGACCTGCCCGACGCGCAGTTATTTTTCCTCGTCGGCGAAGACAACCTCCCGCAACTCCCGACCTGGCATCGCTTCGCCGATTTACAGCGACTCGTCGAAATCGTCGTTCTCGATCGCTCTGGCAGCGACCTTACCTGCGGATACCGCATCGTCCGTCGCCTGATCGATATTTCGGCGACCACGATCAGAAAACGGGTTGCCAGCGGGCAGTCCGTTCGCTATCTCGTGCCGGAGGCGGTCGAGCGAATCATCCACCGCCAGCAACTTTACCAAGGATCAAAGGAATCGAACCCGAAGAGCTAGCGAAACGATGCGCCACCCTGGCGGCCGACAAAAAGGCCGAAGGAATTGTGGTGCTAGATCTTCGCGACATTTCCACCTTCACCGATTTTTTCGTGATCTGCTCGGGCACTTCCGAGCCGCAGTTGAAAGCGATCGCCGGCGAGATTGAAGTCCGGCTCCGCCAGGAAGATTCCATTCGGCCCGCGGCGGTCGATGGCTTTCCCATTAGTCAATGGATCGTGCTCGATTACCTGCAGGTGATCGTGCACATCTTCCACGCCGAGAAGCGCGATTTCTATGCGCTCGAAGATCTCTGGAGCGACGCGCCCCATCTTAAGATAAACGGCGTCACCAGTTAAGGTGACGCCGCCTCAGAGGAGCTTAAACGCTCAGTCATTCCGAGCGGAGCGGAGCGGAGCCGAGGAATCCCGTGGAGTGAGCTTACAGGTTTCGTCACGGGATCCCTCGACTCCGCCTCCGGCTCCGCTCGGGATGACCCCACTATTTAGACGCCATCTCAGAGATCTAAACGGAGAAGCAATTACGGCTTCTTCGGGCTCCCGGCCGGAGAAGCTGCCGGCTTGATCGGTTGCGCAGCACCCGGCTGACCTTGCGGCTTGGAAGAATCGTAGGTCGCCGAAGACTTCGGCGCCGGGGTCGCCGGCGGTTCGATCCCGAGCAATTCCACATCGAAGATCAAAGTCGAGTTCGGTCCGATATCGGAGCCGGCGCCGCGTTCGCCATAGGCGAGATCGGCCGGGATGAAGAGCTGATATTTCGAGCCGACCTTCATGAGCTGAAGCGCTTCGGTCCAACCCTTGATCACGCGATTGACCGGGAACGTCGCCGGTTCGCCGCGCTTGTAGGAGCTGTCGAATTCCTTGCCGTCGATCGTGGTGCCCTTGTAGTTCACCTTGACGGTGTCGGTCGCTTTCGGCATCGGACCGGTGCCTTCTTTCTCAACCTTGTATTGCAGGCCGTCCGCGGTCGTTTTCACGCCTTCCTTCGCCTTATTTTCCTCGAGGAATTTTTTGCCTTCCGTCGCGTTCTTGGAGCCAGCTTCCTTCTTCACGGTTTCCTGTTTCGCGAGCATTTCTTTTTGGAATGATTGCATGGTTTCTTTCACTTGTTCTTCGGTGAGCAGCGGTTTCTCGCCTTTCAACCCGTCCTGCAACCCGCGATTCAAGACCTCTGCATTGACGTCGATCAACTGGCGTTTCAAGGTGCCTCCGATGTCGAGGCCGATGCTATAGCTGACCTTGTCCTTTTGGGTATCCAGTTTCGGATCAGCCGCTGGCGCGAGGGGCGCGAGAGCGAGGGTGAGAGCGAGAATAATGAGCGATTTTTTCATAGAGATTTTTGGTGAAACTAAGGGGCCCAGGCTCTTAACCAGCCGGACCGGGAGAGATTCATCCACGGAGAACGGCGCGGCGTCAAGGGCGAGCCAGCGGCGGCGAAAGACCGGACGCGCGCTCCTTTTCGCGCTCGCCCTGCTCTGTGCCACAACTGCCCTCGGGGCCACGGCGCCTTCGCGGGCCGAGATCGCGCGTGCCGGCCGGCGCATCTGGCAAAACGAATGCGGCGGTACCGTGGACGGACTGACGTCGTGGAATACCGGTGAAGATTTCGCGTCGTTAGGCATCGGCCATTTCATCTGGTATCCCGCGGAACGCTCCGGGCCTTTCGAGGAAAGCTTCCCGCGCTTCGTGGCCTACGCGCGGCAGCGCGGCGCGCAGTTGCCAAAGCTGCTTGGGACGGCGAACGCCAGTTGCCCTTGGAAAACGCGCGCGGAATTTCGCGCCGCGGCCGGAAGCGGAACCATGGAGGAGCTGCGCAAGTTTCTCGTGGAGACGATCGATCTACAGGCCGGCTTCCTCGCGCTTCGCCTCGAGGAAGCGCTCCCGAAAATGCTCGCCGCCGCGAAACCGGCGCCGCGCGAAAAAATCGAGCAGCGTTTCCAGCGCGTCGCCCAAAGCCCGAACGGCTGGTATGCGCTGATTGATTATGTGAACTTCAAAGGCGAAGGCGTGCTCGCGACCGAGCGCTATCACGGCCGCGGCTGGGGCTTGCTCCAGGTGCTCGAGCGGATGTTCGATGACAGTAACGCGACGAACAGCTTCGCGACGGCAGCGGCGGCGGTGCTGCGCGAGCGCGTGCAAAATGCGCCCGCGGAACGGCACGAAGCGCGCTGGCTTCCCGGCTGGTTAAATCGCGTGGCGACCTACCGTCGTTAGGCAAAACCGCGCCAGCGCAGGAAAACGCAACCGGCCAGCACGAGCAGCAGCACCGGCAGCCAGGAGCTGCGCTGCGCGGTTGTGTTTGGATCGGGTGAGAGCGCCACGGGCGGCGCCTCCCACAACGTCGAACCATCCGGCCCGAGCGCCGTCACCCGGACCATGTGCAACTCGCGGGGCGAGAGCTGGTCAAGTTGCGCGCCGATCGGCGAGGCTTTCGTGATCGTTAGCGAACGCCAGGAGACGGCCAGTTCGCCGCGGCGTCGAGTGCGAGTTGGCGCTCGTCGATTCGGTAGCTGCTCGGCGCAGTCGTTTGCGCGGGCCATCGCAACTCCCAGCGACCCCGGCCGAGGCGGTGCGCAATGACCTTTCCAGTAGGCGCCGCGACCTCCGGTTCCGCGATGATCCCGGGAAGGGGCTGCGCCACCGACGGGGTCGATTGCGCGATCCGCGCCGCCGTCTCGGCGACGGTGGGGAGAGGTTCGCTTTTCGCGATCGCTTCCGCCTTCGGCGCTGTTCCCGGCGCATCGATCGCTAGCGGCATCGTGAAGCGCGGCCCCACAATGGCAACTGCCTCATGAACCGCCTCGGTCGTTTCCGGACGAACCGCGACCTCCACCTCCACTTCGCCGCGCGCCGGCACCTCGACGGCCGCGATCGGTTGCAGTTGCGGACTCGT
>JBBSUP010000018.1:0-39626 GCA_038234295.1 Chthoniobacterales bacterium | reverse complement strand
CGGAGACCGATCGTATGAAGAGAATGAGAAACCTAACCCGAAACCCAGCCCGCCCAGTCTCGCACGCCCGGTCGCGGGCCGCTTTCCCCCTCGTTGCTCCTGTTTTCCCCTCGTATCGCACGTCTCTGCGTCCCCTCTCCGCTCGCTTTTCCGTGGCCGCTCCATTCAAAATTGCCGCCAGCGCGCGGCGTGTGTCGGTAAATTTCTCGTCCCACCTGAGCATTTCCGGCGTTATTTAACGCTGTTAACAAGTCCATGGACGAGAAGAGTTCCCAACTCTGGGCGAAGCTGTCGGCTGCCCTCAAACCACAGGTCAGCGCGGACACTTTTAAGCGCTGGTTTTCTGCGGTGAAATTGACCGGGGCGACCGCTGAAGAGGTCACGCTGCTGGTCCCGAATAATATCTACCAATTCTGGATCGAGAGTAATCATCTGCCTGCTCTGCACGACGCGATCGAGTCCGTTCTCGGCAGTCCGCGAACAGTGAAATTCGTCTGCGCGGTCGACACTTCGACGGAGCTCGAGGACGGGGGGCAAAGCCCCAAGAAATCGGCCGAGCCGATCAGCGCTGCGCCCGCCCGCGCGAACTGCCGAACGCCGGCCGGCCTGAACCCGCGCAACACTTTCGAGTCGTTCGTGATCGGGCCGAACAATGAAATCGCGCACGCCGCCAGCCTCGCCGTCGCGCAGTCGCCCGCGAAAACTTACAACCCGCTTTTCATCTACGGCGGAGTCGGGCTCGGTAAGACGCACCTGATGCAGGCGATCGGCCAGTTCATCGGCGGCACCGGCAGAAACACGCGCGTGATGTATCTCTCGAGCGAGCTTTTCATCAACGAGTTCATCGACGCGATCCAGCACAACAACCTCGTCAAATTCCGTAAACGCTATCGCCAGGCCGATCTGCTCCTGATCGACGATATCCATTTCCTCGGCGGCAAAGAGCGCTCGCAGGAGGAATTTTTCCACACCTTTAACACCCTCTTCGACGGGCATAAACAGATCGTGCTCTCGAGCGATCGCCCCGCGTCGGAGATCGCGAATCTCGAGCACCGGCTCGTCTCGCGTTTCGAGTGGGGTCTCACCGCGGAACTGCAGCCGCCCGACGTTGAAACGCGCCTCGCGATCCTGCGCAAGAAGGCGCATACGCTGCAGATCAAATTGCGCGCCGACATTTTCGAATTCCTCGCGAACCGGATCAAAACCAACGTCCGCCGGCTCGAGGGCGCGCTCATGCGGGTGGCGTCGTTTGCGTCACTGAGCGGGCGAGAGCTGACTCAGGAAGTGGTGGAGCACCTGCTGAAGGACATCCTCCAGGAAGAAGCGCGCCGCTCGGTGACGATCGACCAAATCCAGAAGCGCGTGGCCGAGCATTACGACGTGCGTCTCGCGGACATGACGAGCAAACGCCGTCCGGCGAACATCGCTTTCCCGCGCCAGATCGCGATGTACCTCGCGCGCGAACTGACGAAAGCGTCGCTCAACGAAATCGGCCAGGCCTTTGGTGGCCGCGATCACGGCACCGTCCTCCACGCCTGCAAGCAGGTGAAAAAGCGGATGAAAGAGCAGGACAAAATTCGGCAAACGATCTCGTATATCGACAGCGCGCTGCAACGTTAGGCGTCGTTAGGCGCTTTTAAAAAGCAACCGGTGTCATCCCGAGCGGAGTGGAGCGAAGCGGAACGGAGTCGAGGGATCCCGCCGGGCTGCCGTGAAGCCCCGCTTCCCGCCCTCGTGCGAACGGAGCTTACGGAAAGCCCCACGGGATCCTTCGACTCCGCTGCGCTCCGCTCAGGATGACGGACGTTCTTCTGCGCGGTGACGGGCGCCTTTTGCGCGGTTCGAGCGGATTAGCGGTTGCCGGATAAAATCGAAAGCCTTACACATTACGAACTCGGTTCTTTTTTCATGAAATTCAGCGTTACGAAAGAGAAGCTCCTCGAATGTTTGCAACAGGTTCAGAACGTGGTCAGCACCCGCACCACGTTGCCGATTCTTTCGAACGTTCTCCTGCAGGCCCACGGCAATGAAGTCCGCCTAACGACGACCGACCTCGACGTCGGCGTGCGCGGCAGCTTCGAAGCCTCCGTCGAAAAAGAGGGCGCCACCACCCTCCCGGCGCGCCGGCTTTTCACCATCATCCGCGAGCTGCCTTCGAGTGAAATCCAGTTCGACGTCGATGTGAAGAACGCCGCTTCGATTCGGAGTGGCCAGAGCTTCTTTAAGATCCTCGGCCTGCCCGAGGAAGAGTTTCCACCGCTACCGAAATTCGACGAAGCGAAGGTCGTCACGATTCGCCAGAAAGATCTGCGCGACGGCCTGAAGAAAACTTCCTACGCGATCTCGACCGACGAGACGCGCTACGTCCTCAACGGCGTCCTCTTTAGTTTCAAGGATAACAAACTCACGCTCGTCGCGACCGACGGCCGCCGGCTCGCGATGCTCGATATCGACCTGGAATTCCCGCGCAGCCACGAGGCCGACATTATTGTGCCGACGAAAGCGGTCGCGGAATTGCAGCGTTTGCTCACCGACGAAGGCGACGTGCGCGTGAGCGTTGGCAGCGGCCAGATCGCGTTCGATCTTAACAACACGCTGCTCGTCTCGAAGTTGATCGAGGGAAATTATCCGAACTACAAACAGGTCATCCCCGGCGAGATGAAAGAGCGCGTCACCCTCGAGCGTGAGACGTTCCTGAACTCGCTCAAGCGCGTCTCCCTGCTCGCGAGCGACAAGTCGAACTCGATCAAGCTCAACTTCACCAAGAACAACATCGACATCACCGCGAACACGCCGGAAGTCGGTGAAGCGAAAGAGTCGCTCCCGGTCGCCTACAAAGGCCGCGAGTTTTCGATCGCGTTCAACCCGGAATTCCTGATGGCGCCGCTGCGCAACCTCGCGGAAGACGAAGTTTTCCTCGACCTGATCGACGAGATGAGCCCGGGCGTGATCAAAATCCAGAGCCCGTTCCTCTACGTCCTGATGCCGATGCGCATCAGCTCGTAGCAGGCGACCGACGCTGCGCGCAGCGCGCGCCGACGGTTGCGCTCTGCGCAACCCTGTAGACGCTTCGCTCTGCGAAGCGCGGGAGTGATCCCCCGGCACAGCTCAAGCCGCGAGTCGCTCCCACACCCGCGCCTTCCAGAGGAAGGCGTCTACAGCCGGAGCGCCGCGCCGCGCGGATCCGTAACGTCCCCTTCGCCCCCGGACCGCGCTGTAGACGCTTCGCTCTGCGAAGCGCGAGAGCGACCTTCCACCTCGCGAAAGCTTGGGAGATCCCTCGCCGCGCTACGCCGGCTCGGGATGACAGTGTGAGCCGAAAAGTAATTCGCGAGGACAGAGCGTCGCGCTCGGGAGGTAGCCAAGGTGATTGGCCTAACGAGTCGCGGGGCCGCGCTGTTCTTCATCCCGAGTCGCGGGACCGCGCTGTTTGTCATCCCGAGTCGCGGAGACGACGAGGGATCTCACAAGCGTCGTTCGGCATCACCCTTGTTCTCCTCACGCCCGCGATAGCAGCCTAACGAATTCGCCGCAAAACCTCCCGCACCTCGTCCACCCCAATCCCCGCCATCGTTAGGCTGGGCGAACGCAGCACCCGCACCTGCGCATTCGCCGGCGCCCAGATTGCTGGATCCGTCGGCCCGAAGAGCAGCACTGCCGGTGCGCCGACAGCCGCGGCGAGATGCGAGATGCCGCTGTCATGGCCGAGAAAAAGCCCGCAGTCCCGTAATCGCACCGCTAACTCCGGCAATGGCAGATTTTGTAGAAACTCCACGCGGTCGGCCGGCAGCGCCGCGCGGAGCAGCGCCGCACGCCCGTCGTCCGCTTCCCCGGCGACGAGCACGATTTTCCGCTTCTCGTTAGGCGCAAGCCACGCCTGCGCGACGTCTGCAAAACGCTCGATCGGCCAGTTTTTGAGTTCGCTGCCGCTGCCGGGATGAATGGCCAGTGCCTCAAGGTTCACCTCCGCCTCACCCGGCACCGTAAGCACCGCCGCCGGATCTTCGAGATAAAGCGCCAGCTGTTCCAAGGGACGCGCCAACTGCCGCGCGGCGTGTTCCCGGTCCGTGATTTTTGGCGGCCCGCTGAGGAAGTTGCGCACGCCGGCTCGCTTCAGGTTTTTCGCAAAAATCTCATCCGGATCGAAGAGATAACTGACCACCTGCTGAAAGCTGCCGAAGTATTCCACCAGCTCCGGCGCGAGTGGGCCGCCACGGCTGAAGAAACCGGCGAGCGGCCCGTATTCGATCGATCGCGCGCCGTCGGTGTAGCCGCTCATCTGCGCGAGCGAGACGATGTGCTGATAGCCGAGCACCTCGAGATGGGCCGCCGGGAACGCTTTGCGTAACAACCTCAGCGCCGGAAGCGTGAGAATGAAATCGCCGATCGCGCCGCCGCGGATGACGAGGATGCGGCTCGTCATCCCGAGCGAAGCGTGAGCGCAGCCGAGGGATCCCGCGGAGCAGCTGGGAAGCTCCGGCGCGGAATGGAAAGGGCAACGGGGCTTCCCAGAAACCCCACGGGATCCTTCGACTCCGCTGCGCTCCGCTCAGGATGACAGACGCGGAAGTTCAATGACCGGCGCGAAAGTTCAATAAAAACGGAACGCGCAGGTCACAATCGCGAGACCGAAAACGAGCGCCGCGCCCGCAACCACCCGCCAGAGGCCGGAGTGTCTGGTGCTCCAGACGATCTGGTTGCGGAGCAGATACGGAAGCGTAACCCAGAACAGCCCGGCCAGGATCATGAGATAGGCGAGCACGACCACGAGCAGCCGGCTCATCTCCGGGCGCAGAAAAGCGGCTTCGAGCAGTGGATCGGCCGCGAGCAGGCAGAAAATCCCGAGTGCGCGCACGGCGAGAAATTCATCGACGAAAGCGAGCACGAGAAAATACCCGACCGGCAGCGCGATCAGGAGCGGCCGGCGGAAGTGGGAAAATTCGCCCATCTCCATGGTCGCGAGCAGCCAGAAACTCCAGACGAGGTCGACCGTGAGCAGCGTCGCCCCAGCCATGCGCGAGCGCGGGAAGCGCGGGAGATAATTGCGCGCCGGCAACACGAACCCGAGCAGAGCGAGCAAGATGAGCGAGGCACCTGCGATCAGACCGACGGTGTGAAGCGAGAGATGATAAATCATGAAACGAGCACCGCGGGCGGAGGCTGAATTTGCGCTTTTCCCGTCGGAGCACAACTGACCGCCGCGCCGGAAAGACTGAACCCGGTCGAATGGGTCACCCGTAAATTGACGAGCCGCCCGGCCTGCTCCTCCGCGCCTTCGAAGACGACGATCTTGTTCGTGCGCGTGCGGCCGGTAAGCCGCGCGGCGTTTGTCCGGCTCGGGCCTTCGCAGAGAATCTCCACAGTGGCGCCGACGAGCCGTTCGCCGAGGCGCTTCGCGGCGACGTCGACCACGGAGAGCAGATCCTGGTTGCGCGCTTCCTTCGTCGCTTCCTCGAGCTGGCCGGGCATCTCCGCAGCCGGCGTTTCGCTGCGTTGGGAATAGCGAAAGACGAAGGCGTTATCGAACTGGATGCGCTCCACAAGATCGCGTGTGCGCTGATAATCTTCCGCGGTCTCGCCGGGAAAACCGACGATCACGTCCGTCGTTAGGGCAATGCCCGGAACCTCTTCGCGGAGCTGCTCCACCAGCCGCAGATATTTCTCCGCGGTGTAGGTGCGATGCATCGCCTTGAGAATGCGATCGGAGCCGGATTGCAACGGTAGGTGCACGTGCTCGCAAAGTTTCGGCAGCTCGCGCAACGCCCCGATTAAGTCCGCGCGAAAACCAATCGGATGCGGCGAGGTGAAGCGCAGTCGCTCGAGTCCATCGACGTCGTGCACCGCTTCCAGCAACTGCACGAACGGGCTTTTCCCGTCGCGCTTCTCAAACTCGTGCCGGCCGAAAAGATTCACGATCTGCCCGAGCAGCGTCACCTCTTTCACGCCGCGCGCGACGAGCCCGCGTACCTCCGCGACGATCTCCGCGATCGCGCGACTGCGCTCGCTCCCGCGCGTCCGCGGCACGATGCAAAACGTGCAGTGCATGTTGCAGCCTTGCATGATCGAGACGAACGCCGTCGCCTGCCGTGCGCGCAGGGCGTGCTCACGGATCGTCGCCTGCGAGCCCGCCTCCTCCGCGGTGTCGACGATCGAGAAACGCGGATCGTCCATCTGCCGCGCGCGCTTCTTCGCGACGAGCTCATCGACGTAATCGGCGACGCGATGGAATTTTTGCGTCCCTACGACGAGATCGACATGCGCGCCCGCGCCGAGTAGATCCGCCCCGCGCGCCTGCGCCATGCAGCCGAGAAAACCGAAGACGGTTTCGGGGCGTTGCCGCGCGATCTTTCCGAGCATGCCCATTTTGCCGAGCGCTTTCTGGTCGGCCATATCGCGGACGCTGCACGTGTTCAGGAGCACGACGTCAGCTTCCTCAGCGTTGGCCGCGGCCTCGTAACCGCGATCGAGAAGCGAGCGCGCGACCTGTTCCGAGTCGCGCTCGTTCATCTGGCAACCGTAGGTTTTGATGAAGAATTTCGGCATTAACGATAGTTGGGACCGGCACCTTCGTGCGAAGGAGCCAAAGTTTCAAAGCGCGGCCTGCGCGGCCGGCCCGCCGGGTATCGCGCAATCTTCCTTTTATCTTACACCTACACTTACACTTACACCTCCTTTGGAACAGCCGTGTAAGTGCAGGTGTAAGTGTAAGATAAAAGTTCGTCAGGGCGGTGTGGCGAAATGGTTGGGAAAAGGATTCGCCCGGAGCCGCTTCCGCACTTCGCGATCGGTCCAGGGATAAGTGCCGCGCTCGTTGAAGATGGCGACGCCGATCACCCCGACGTTGCGGGTGTTCCGATATTTTTCCTGCGCGTAGGATTCGCGCACCGGGCTGAAGCGGAACGCGGCGACGGAATCGGCGCTTTGCCGGAATCCATCCACCAGCAGGGTGCGCTGCGGGCCAATGACGTAGCCGCGTTTGCGGACCGAAGCCGGACGGCCGTCGAGCACGTCGAGGCCGTCGACCGAGAGCACCACTTCGAGTCGCAGGTCGCTCCGATTTCGCACTACGATCGCATACCGACGCCCTTCTTCGCCGATCACAAACCAGCGATCACCGACGATCAGCCCGGGGAGAAAACGCCCGCTCTGATCCTTCAGCCCGATCGAAACAAGACTCGCGGCCGGGCCGGAGAGCACGGGCCAGTCCCGACGGAATTCCGAGGCCGCTGCCATCGCCTCGATGCCGCTGCGATCGTTGTAGAAAATCTCCGCGGTCGCCAGCGGCCGCGCCCGATCGGCGCGGACGAAGGTCGTGACGCTCGAAGTGGATTGGCGGGTTTCGCCCCACTTCGTGCCGAGCCCGGGACGGTCCGGCGGAGCGGCGGCGTAACTGGAAGTCCGCGCGCGGCCAGCGCCTTCACCCGGAGCATACGAGGACGAGCTGCATGATGCCAAAGCCAGCGCGCCCGCCAGACTAACGAGTGCGAGCCCGCACGTGGCCGCGCGCTTCCTCACGGGCGATCGAGCGCTTTCAACCAGCTCATCACGAGCGCGTGTCTCCGCTTTTCCCCGGCCCGCTCGAAGATGAAGAGCAGGTTCGCGAGCATCCGCAGGAAGACGAGGCGCGGCGTGGCTGGCGCAAAATAATGCGACTGCGTTTTCAGCCGCTGTCGCGCGAGAATCGCTTCGCAATCGGGCCGCGAAAGAATGCGCCCACCATGGAACGGGTCGAAGAAAATCCGCTCGTAGCGCGCGATGAAATGGCCCGGCAAATTGATTCCGTCGATCTGCATATTCGCTCGCCGGCCGATGATGACATAGAGCACCGCGAGTGAGATCGGAATCCCGAGCCGCGTCTCGATGACGTCGTTCAGCATCGAGTTTTTCGGGTCGTAGTATTCCTCCGCGTTCCCGCGGAAGCCGAGGTCTTCGGCCATGAAAGTGGTGAGCACCTGAAGCCGCTCGCGATTCGATGTCGCGCGCGCGACGAGCATGCGGAGACGCCGGCCCCAGGCATCGAGTTTGCGTTTCAATTTCGCGATCGGCGCTTCCGGTTCGAAGCAGCGCACGAGCAACCACCAGGCCGCCTCGATGTCGCCGTGCTCGGGAAACAAGTGCGCGAAAATCAGCATCTCGTCGTGTGCGTCGTCGCACTCAATTTTCTCGAGGACCTCGCGCACATGCTCGGTCACGGCCGCGTCATCAAGCGCGAGGAGATCGCGTAACGCGGGGACGCTTTCGCTGCCGGTTTCGATCAATTGTTCCTTCAGGAGGTGGACCGTGGCCGGGTCGTTGTCGCGCAGCAGGCGAACGATCGCGTCCTTTTGGAACATGAAGCTGTTGTACAATTTTGCGGAGCGCGGCGCAAGCGGTGTCCGTCGTCCCGAGTGGGATCCAAGGGATTTAGCGGTCCGTCATCCCGAGCGAAGCGGAGCGCAGTCGGGGGATCCCGCCGGGCTGCCGTGAAGGGCCGCGATAGAGAACGTCCCTGTGACGTCGCTCCAAGAAACGCCACGGGATCCCTCGGCTGCGCTGCGCTCCGCTCGGGATGACGGCTTCGTCGGCAGCTTCGTGAGTGGCTTCGACGGCGGTTCGACGGCGACTTCGCCGCTCTACTCCTTCGCCGATTTTAATCCCGGCGCGGCGTCGCCGCGCTCGTGCTCCTGGCCTTCCACTTGCGAGGTGTGCGGCTTTTCCGATGTCGCTATTTCCTGCAACCGCTCGGTCGCGATCCGGACCCGCGGGAGACTTTCCGGGAAACGGCTGCGCAGAAATTCGATCAACCCTTCCCGCACCTGGCAGCGCAGATCGAAACTCTTGCTCGCATTGAAACTGCTCATGAGCGCGCGCACTTCGATCATGTGGGGTTTCGTGTCGGTGACTTGGAGGGCGCAGACTCTTTGGTCCCAGTTTTCGTTCTTCTCGACGAGCCGTTTCAGCTCCGCGCGCACTTCGCCGAGCGGCACCTGATAGTCGAGGTAGAGAAAAACCGTGCCGAGGATTTCGTCGGAATTCCGGCTCCAGTTCTGGAACGGTTTCTCGATAAAATAAGTGATCGGCACGATCAGCCGGCGCAGATCCCAGGTGCGCACCGCGACAAAAGTGAGGGTGATATCTTCGATCCGGCCGAACTCGCCTTCCACGATGACAACGTCGTCGATCAGGATCGGCTGACTCAGCGCGATCTGGATTCCCGCGAGCAGATTTCCGAGGGTCTTCTGCGCGGCAAAACCGAGGATAATGCCCGCGATGCCGGCGGAGGCGAGGAGGCTCGCGCCGAATTGCCGGACGGCGTCGAACATCATCAGGACCGCCGCGATGCCGAAGATCACGACGATCGAGGTGATCAGTTTTCGAATCACCGAGACCTGGGTGTAGATGCGGCGCGCGGAGTAATTGTCGGCGACGTCCATGCGATGCTCGCGGAGCAGCGCGGTCTGCACCGAGCGCACGCCGCGGATGATGAGGAAGGCCAGACTAACGATGAGCAAAACGCCAAAGCCTTTTTGCGTGAGCCAAGTCCAGTTCGCGGGAAGATCGAGGAGCGGCAAAAGCAGGAGCACCGCGAGGAGCGGCACGGCCAGGCGGAGCGTCTGTCCGGCGACGGAGACGAAGACGCTGTTGAGGACGCTGCCGGTGTTCGCCGCCCAGTGACGCATCTTTTTCTCGATCGCGCGGACCGCCTGGTAAAGCAGCCAGAGCACCGCGATCACCCGGCCGCCGTAGAGGATCGCGGTGAGCGCGTTTGCGCAAAAGTCGCGCGTCGTCCGTGAGGAAATACCGGAAACGATCGGCATAAAGGCGAGGAATCCGCCTACCACCCAGATGAAAAGTGCGAGCGGTTTGCGCACCGCGGCGGCGGCCAGCGCGGGCCACGACTGGCGCTCGCTCGAGTCGATCGCGCCCGCCTGTCGCTTCACGAGAGTGAGCAATCCGCCGGTGAGCACGGCGAGAACTGCGAGCGAAACGAAACAGGCGATGAGCCGCATCCAGGTGACGCGGTCGAAGACGCGCTGCTGCAAAAAACTGCTTCCGCTCGTGACCGCGACCTGGTCGAGCCAGCGGCTGTAGGCAACGCCAGCGCCGTAGATTTTGCCGCGTTGCGCTTCCGCGCGCTGCGCGGATAGATCCGCGACTTCAGCCGGGGCCGGTGTCGGCGTGGGCGTCGGCGCGGCACCCGCGAGCGGCGCCGCCGCGCTCCAGAGCGCCATCGTTAGGCAAAGCAGCCGGCGGCGCGCGTTCAGAGCGTTTCCCCCTCGAGGACGATCGTAGCCAGGCCGCTCTTGTCAGTGTGGCTGAGACTGATCCAAACCTTCGTGACGCCGCGCTCCTGCGCCATTTTCTCAGCGCCGCCGGTGAGCACGACAAACGGTTCGCCGCTCTCGCGTTTCTGCACGTCGAGATCGCGCCAGCCCATCGACTCCCCGATGCCGGTGCCGAACGCTTTCGAGAGCGCTTCCTTCGCCGCGAAGCGCGCCGCGAGATGGCGCGCAGGAAATTTCATCGACTGCGCATAAGCGATCTCCCCCTCGGTGAAAACGCGGTGCAGAAACCGGTCGCCGAAGCGCTCGATCGAGTTCTCGATCCGGTCGCAATCCACCAGGTCGATGCCGAGGCCGAGAATGCTCATGCCGGATAATTCTGCATCGCCGCGAGCATTTCGCGCACGGCGGTTTCGATGCCCACGTAGAGGGAACGGGCGATGATCGAATGGCCGATGTTCAGCTCGGTGAGGTTCGGGATTTTGTGGATGAGCGCGATGTTGCGGTAGTTGATGCCGTGACCGGCGTTGACCTGGAGGCTGAAATTTCCCGCCCGGAACGCGGCTTCCTGCAGACGCTCGAGTTCCTGGCGCTCGACTTTTTCGGTGAACGCATTCGCGAGCGCGCCGGTGTGCAGTTCGACGATGTCCGCTTCCAGTTTCACCGCCGCGTCGACCTGCTTGGGTTCGGGATCAATAAAAAGGCTGACGCGAATCCCGCTGGCTTGGAGTCGGCGAATCGTCGGCGCGAGCTCGCGCGCGTGGCGGACGAGATTGAGGCCGCCTTCGGTGGTTATCTCCTCGCGCTTTTCGGGCACGAGGCAGACTTCGTCCGGCAGAAGACGCAGCGCGAACTCGAGAATCTCCGGGGTGTTTCCCATCTCGAGATTCAGCTTCGTCATAATGTTGTCGCGCAGCCTCTGGAGATCGCGGTCCTGCATGTGCCGGCGATCGGCGCGCAGGTGCGCGGTGATGCCGCTGGCGCCGCCGCGCTCGCAGAGACTCGCCGCCGCCACCGGATCCGGTTCGGCGTTTTTCGAGTCGGGCATCGTCGCGTAACGCGCCTGCCGCAGGGTCGCGACGTGGTCGATGTTGACGCCGAGTTGGAGACTGCCCATGGCGGATTTAATAAGTTTGCGATCGGTGCGACGCAAACGGAGGGCTCGGGTAGCGCACGCATTTCGCGGGCTGGCGACGGTGTTCCACCGTCGCGAACTTTCCTCGCAGGTCGAGCTGCTCGTGACGCCGCCGCCGTTCGCGAAGTTCGTCGCGGCAGAATGCCGCGACCAGCCCACGGAACGTGGGCGCCACCCGGCAGCCGCCGCGGCGCGCTGCGCTACTCGAGCACTTCGAACTGGCTCATCAGCTTGAACATCTGATAGCGCTCGTCGATCTGGTCGTTCGTTAGGCTGCGCATCCGGTCCATGCTGAACGCTTCCACGTTGAAGCTCGCGAGGACGCTGCCGTAGATGAGCGCCTTGCGCAGTTCCGCGAAACCGACTTCGCCATCCGTCCGGCCCGCGAGATAACCGGCGACGCCACCGGCAAAAGTATCGCCCGCTCCCGTCGGATCGTGGATGTCCTCGAGCGGGTAAGCGCCGCAGCTGAAGAAATCATCCGGCCCGAAGAGGAGCGCGCCGTGCTCCCCTTTTTTCACCGCGACGTATTTCGGCCCCATCCGGCGAATCTCGCGCCCGGCGCGGATGAGGCTGGTGTTGTTCGTCATCTGCCGCGCTTCGCTGTCGTTGAGGATGAGGAGATCGACCCGCGGGATGAGCGCGTCGAGATCTTTGCGGGTCGTTTCAATCCAGAGATCCATCGTGTCCGCGACGACAAAACGCGGACGCTCCATCTGGTCGAGCACGTGCGATTGGAGCGACGGCGCGATGTTCGCGAGGAGGACAAAATCGGTCCGGCGAAAATTCTCCGGCAAAGTCGGCTCGAAGTTTTCGAAGACATTCAGCGCGACGGATTTCGTTTCGCGCGTGTTCAGGTCCCACGCGTATTCGCCGCTCCAGCGAAAGGTCTTGCCCTCGGCGCGCTGCACGCCGCTGGCGTCGATCTGGTGGTCTTTCCAGAAGGAAAATTCCGATTCCGGAAAGTCATCGCCGACCACGCCGACGAGCTTCACCGGGGCGAAAAAGCTCGCGCCGAGCGCGGCATAGGAAGCGGAACCGCCGAGCTGATCGGCGTGTTCTTCCACAGGAGTTTTGACGGTATCGAGCGCGATGGAACCAACGACGAGGACGGACATGAGATTATTTCTGATTGCTGATTTTTGATTGCTGATTGGCCAGAAGCCCTTTCGCGGCGCGGGTGGCAGCGGCGAGGTCGGCCTTTTGCAGCAGTCCCGATACGATGACTGCGCGCTTTGCGCCAGCCGCTAAAACCTGCGGCAGGTTTTCCAGCTTGATCCCGCCAATGCAGAAGATCGGAAGCTGCACCAGCTCGTGCACGCGACGGATTTCGTCGATGCCGATCGGCGCGTAGTCGGGCTTAGTCGGAGTCGCGAAGAGGGGGCCGAATCCGATGTAATCCGCGCCCTCGGCCTGGGCGGCGACCGCTTGCGCGACGCTGTGGGTGGATTTGCCGAACCAGCAATCCTCTCGCCTAACGATCGCGCGCGCCGCCTCGAGCCCGAGGTCGTCCTGGCCGAGGTGCAGCCCTTCGACCGGAAGATCACGGGCTAGCTCCGGGTGGTCGTTGATGATCAGAGGGACGCCGGCCGAGCTCGTTAGGCGATGCAGTTGCGCGGCGAGGTCACGGACTTCGGCTGCGGGCTGCTCTTTCGCGCGGAGCTGGATGAGATCGGCGCCGCCGCGAATCAATTGCTCGGCCGCGTTTAGGGCCTCGGCCGGCGCGACGTAGCCGAGATCGAGAATGGCATAGAGCTGGGCTTCGCCTAACGAGTTCATTCTTTCGCGGCGCACACTCCCATGGTCATCCCGAGCGGAGCGCAGCGAAGCCGAGGGATCCCGTCGAGTTTCGAAAAAGCCCGCGCACTAACTTCCCACAAGCGCCACGGGATCCCTCGACTCCGCTGCGCTCCGCTCGGGATGACACTGAGGGCCTTCCTCAATCGTGCAGCCGCCCGTTCGACGGATGCAGCTCGAAGTTTTCCGAGTTCATGAACCGATCGACAAAGCCGGTGTCGTAGTTGCCGTCCCGGAAATCGCCATTCCGCATGATCGCGGTCAGGAACGGAATCGTCGTCTTGATGCCGGTGATGAGATACTCGCCGAGCGCACGTCGCATCCGCTCGATCGCGGATTCGCGGGTCGCGCCAACCGCGATCAATTTCGCGATCATCGAATCGTAATAAGGCGGCACGGTGTAGCCGGTGTAGGCATGCGAATCGATCCGCACCCCGCGGCCACCGGGCGCGTAGTAGAAGTTAATCCGCCCCGCTGACGGCTGGAAATTGCGCGCCGGATCCTCGGCGTTGATCCGGCATTGGATGGCGTGTTGGCGCGCAACCGGCCGCGCGATGTGCGGCGAAAGTTTGTTGCCCGCCGCGATGTGGATCTGCTCTTTCACGAGGTCGCAGCCGTAAACTTCCTCGGTGATCGTGTGCTCCACCTGGATCCGGGTGTTCATCTCGATGAAGAAATATTTGCCGCTCTGATCAACGAGGAACTCCATCGTGCCCGCGTTTACGTAGTCGACCGATCGTGCAAGTTTCACCGCAGCGTCGCCCATCTTTTTCCTGAGCGACGGCGTGAGTAACGGCGAGGGGCATTCCTCGATCACCTTCTGGTTCCGGCGCTGGATCGAGCAATCGCGCTCGCCGAGATGCACGGTGTGGCCGTGACTGTCGGCCATGATCTGAAACTCGATGTGATGCGGGTTTACGATCAGCTTCTCGATGTAAACCTCGGCATTGCCGAAAGCCTTATCCGCCTCCGTCCGCGCGGCATGGAACCCCTGGATGAGGCTCGCCTCGTTATGCGCCGCGCGCATTCCGCGTCCGCCGCCGCCGGAGACCGCCTTGATCATCACCGGATAGTCGATCTTTTTCACCACCTGGATGGCTTCGGCTTCGGTCTCAACGATGCCGTCGCTCCCGGGCGTCACCGGGACGCCGGCCTTGCGGGCCGCGGCGCGCGCGGAATTCTTGTCACCCATCGCCCGCATCGCATCGGCGCTCGGCCCGATGAACTTAATTTTGCAGCTCTCGCAGACTTCCGCGAAGTGCGCGTTCTCCGCGAGAAATCCGTAGCCCGGATGAATCGCATCGACATCGCCGACTTCGGCCGCGCTCATGATCCGATCGATCTTCAGATAGCTGTCGGAGCTGGGCGCCGAGCCAATGCAGATCGACTCGTCGGCGAGCTGGACATGGAGCGAATCGACGTCGGCCTCGGAGTAGACCGCGAGGGTGCGAATGCCGAGTTCCTTGCAGGCGCGGATGATGCGGAGGGCGATTTCGCCGCGGTTCGCGATCAGGATTTTTTCAAACATGAAGAAAGAGGGAAGCCACAAATCGACACTGATGCGACACGGATGAAAAGAATTCGGGCCATTTCTTCATCTGTGACAATCTGTGTTCATCTGTGGCTAAAAAAATCCCGAAAATCAGCCACCACCGCGAAACGGCGCAACCTAACGAACTTTAAATAGCGCCTGACCGAACTGCACCGGCTTGCCATTTTCCGCCACCACCTCGGCGACGACACCGCTCACTTCGGCTTTGATTTCATTCATCACTTTCATCGCCTCGATGATGCAAACGACGGTTTCAGGATTTACTTCCTTGCCCACCTCGATGAAGACCGGCGACTCCGGCGACGCGGCGCGGTAAAAAGTGCCGACCATCGGCGAAGTAATTTCTTTCGAAGCGGCCGGCGCACCGCCTCCGGCCGCGGGTGCGGTAGGAGCGCCACCCGCCTCAGACCCACCTGCGGGCGGCAGAGCCCCGGGCGCGGCAGCCAATTGCGGGAAGGCTGGTGCACCCACGAAAACGGTCTGTTCCCCGGCGCCTTTTTGCAGCTTCAGCTTGAAGCCATCCTTCTCCATCTCGAAGACGGAAAGGTCGTTTTTCTTCATCAAGTCGATGATGGCTTTGATATCTTTGAGTTCCAAAAAGCGGTCCTTTCCCGTTGGGGTTGAAACGTTAGGTAAGGCGGTTTTCCCGGTGGGGTCAAGCTGGCCGTGAGCGCGATAACGTCGTCATCCCGAGCGGAGCGAAGCGCAGCCGAGGGATCCCGTGGAATTTCGTTGAAGGTTTCGATTCGGAAGCTTCACGGCGGCTCGACGGGATCCCTCGGCTGCGCTGCGCTTCGCTCGGGATGACTAATTGAGCGCTCCGGCAGTGCGCATCTTTTGCTCGCGATAATTGAAAATCTTCTCCAGTTGCGGGCGAATCAGGAAGCGGTTCAGGAGAATCCCGAGCGGTCCGAGCGGCGGCGCGTAGGTCACGAGATCGTGCACTTCCGTCCCGCCATCCGGCAGCTCGGAGAAGAAATGTTCGTGATGCCAGATGCGATACGGCCCGGTTCGTTGTTCATCGACGAAACGATACGGCTCCTCGACGTGGACAATCTCCGTGAGCCAGGTGAGCGGGATGCCTAACAATGGCGAGACCGTGTATTCGATCATGAGCCCGGGATAAACCTTCGATGGCAGATCGCGTTTGATCCGGAAGTTCATCTCCGGCGGCGTGATTTTTTTGAGATTGCGCGGGTCGGAAAAGAAGCGCCAGCATTCGGGCAGCGACCACGTGACGTTTTGTTTCCGTTCGAGTTGGTAGATCGGCATAAGGGACGACCGCGCGGCGGCCGATACACCTACTTACGCACCTGACCGTCGCCGCGGATGAGATATTTGTAGGTCGTTAACTCTTCCAGACCCATCGGACCGCGCGCGTGGAGCTTATCGGTGCTGATGCCGATCTCGGCGCCGAAGCCGAATTCCGCGCCGTCGGTGAAACGAGTCGAGGCATTCCAATAAACCGTCGCGGAATCGATCTCGCGCAGGAAACGCTCGGCGAGTTGTTCGTCGTGCGTGACGATGCAATCGCTGTGGTGCGAACCGCAGCTCTCGATGTGCTCGATCGCTTCGTCAGGCGAATCGACCACTTTCACGGCGAGGATGTAGTCGAGAAATTCCGTCTTCCAATCGGCAGCGGTTGCCTCGTGGAGCGGCTCATATTTTTGCGCCGCGAGCAGCGGGAACGCGGAATCGTCGGCGCGTAGTGCGACGTCTTTTGCCGCCAGCCGCGGCGCCAGTTTCTCGAACAACGCGGACGCAACCGCGCGGTGCACTAAAACCGTTTCGATCGCGTTGCAGACGCCCGGTCGTTGCGTTTTAGCGTTCTCGATGATCGCGCTCGCCATCTCGAGATCCGCGGCTTCATCCACGTAAACGATGCAGATGCCATCGGCGTGTTTGATCACCGGCATCCGCGCGTGGCTCACCACCGCCTCAATGAGAGCCGGACCGCCGCGCGGAATGATGAGGTCGATGTAACGGTCCATCTCCGCCATGTGCCGGACCGCGGCGCGGTCGGTCTGCGGGATGAGCTGAATGCAGTCGTTAGGCAGATCCGCCCGGCTGCCGCCGCGTTGCAACGCCGCGGCGATCGCGACGTTTGAGTCGATCGACTCCGAACCGCCGCGGAGGATGACGGCGTTCCCCGTTTTCGTGCAGAGCACAGCAGCGTCGCTGGTCACGTTCGGGCGCGACTCAAAAATGATCCCGATCACGCCGATCGGCACGCGCATCTTCGTGATCTCGATTCCGTTAGGCTGCGTCCACTGCCGCAAGATTTCTCCCACCGGATCGGGCAACGCGGCGACTTGCCGAATGCCGTCGGCCATCTTCGCGATGCGCTCGCCGTTCAGAGCGAGACGATCGATCATCGCGTCGGGCAACGCCCGCGCGTGCGCGCGCGCCAAGTCCTGGGCGTTCGCCGCGAGAATCTCTGCGCGAGAGATCACGACTTCTTCCGCCATCGCCCGGAGCGCGTCGTTCTTCTGCGCGCTTTCCAGCTTCGCCAAAGCCCGCGCCCCCTGCCGCGCGCGCCGGCCGAAGTCGAGAATCTGGTCCTCTACTTCCATGGGAGAAATCCCGAACCGTCATCCCGAGCGAAGCGCAGCGGAGTCGAGGGATCCCGTGGGGTTTCGGGAAAGCACTCGCGCAAGGTGCTTGCGACGGGGCTTACGGGAAGCCCGGCGGGATCCTTCGACTCCGCTGCGCTTCGCTCAGGATGACGGTTCATCTTTGCTTCTCGTTAGGCTCGAGCGCGTTTTTTCGAAACGAAATGCGTCCCCGCTTCCTCGCCCGCGACGACTGCGGCGATCCGCTCCGGCTGGCGGCCGTTGATGATCGCGGTCGCAATTCCGGCGTCGACCGCCATCTGCACCGCGTCGAGTTTCGAGACCATCCCGCCGACCGAGAAGCGGCCCTTCTCGCTCCGGACCAATTTTTTCACGCGCTCGATATCGCGCACCCGTCGCACAATTTTGCCGTCGGAGTCGAGCAACCCATCGACCTGCGTGAGGAGGATGAGCAGGTCGGCATCCGCGAGCACCGCGACGTCGACGGAGAGGCGATCGTTGTCGCCAAATTTTAGTTCCTCAACCGCGACGGAATCGTTTTCGTTGATGATCGGGACGACGTTTCCAGCCGCGAGCAGACGCTCGAGCGTGTTCTTCGCATTCGCGCGGCGCATCTGGCTGTCGAGATCGCCGTGAGTGAGAAGCAACTGCGCGACGTTCAATTTATAGCGCGCAAAAGCCGTCTCGTAAGCGCGCATCAATTTCGACTGACCGATCGCCGCGCTCGCCTGCGCGGTCGCGAGATCGGTCGGGCGTTCGACGAGCGAGAGCGCGCTCATCCCGGCCGCGACCGCGCCGCTCGTGACCGCGACGCACTGATGGCCCGCGGCCATGAGCGCGGCGATCTCCGCGCTGAGCCGCGTAAACTGCTGCGGGTCGAGCCCGGGCGAGTTCGTCCGGGTTAAAATACCCGACCCGAATTTGAGCACGATGCGCTTCTTCCGGGCACTTCTTGAGGCAGGCATAGGATTTCGAGCGTTCGTCGGGCCCAGCCGCGCGCGGCGCGTGGCCTAACGGACTTCGGGTGTCTGCAACGAAGCAACTGCGATGCCGAGCGCGGCCTCCGCGAGATAAACGGTGCGCGCGGTGCGCGGATGATCGGCCAGTTCCTCGGTCGCGGCGCGGACCAGTTGCGGGCCGAAATGCCAGAGCAGCGAATGCCAGCGCGGCTTGAGCAAGCCCATCACGCCGTCGCCAATGAGAAAAAGCGCGCCAAGCTGGACGCAGCGCCGGACGATCGGATTGTTCATGCGACAGATCATGGCGCGCGTGCTGGGAAGTATCAAATGGATCGTCGGCACACCTGTAGACGCTTCGCTCTGCGAAGCGCGGGCCCCGGCGCCGTTAACCTGGCGACGACATCCGTCCCCGCGTCGCCCAGGGCGACGGCTACAGCGCCACTCGCTACTTCTGCTCGCCAACCGCGGTGATCTCCCAATCATCCCCGGCGGTGCGCTGGAGCGTGAGCGTTTTCCGCACGCGGCCGCTGGCGTGTTCGGTCGGGCTGCGCACTTCGTAGCGCAACGGGAAGGTAACGCGCACGCGATTTGCGGTCAGCGGTTGAATCTCGAGCTCGCCCGCGAGCCGGAATTCCCGCTCCGGCCAACGGTGATCGTAGCGCCGAAGATCGGCGCGGATTTTTTTCCGCGAGACGTTTTTCTCGCCGAAATAATCGACGCGAGCGGCGAAGAACTCGAGTTCTGCGCCCACGTGCGGATCGAGACCGGCGAGCACAAAAGCCGCGATGTAATCGCGAATCCGCTCCGCCCCGAACGGCGCGCCAGCCGGCGGCGCCGGCGCCACCGGCCGCGGCGCGGGCGGCGCGACGGGCGGTGAATCCGGTGGAGGCGGCGGCGGACCATGCGGCTCGATCGTGGCGTTCTTCGTCGTCTGCGTGGGGATGGAAGTCATGGCGGGGCGTGCCGATGGGGTCGCGCGTGGCGGTGGGATTTTGCCAGCGTTTAGCCGCTCGAGAAAACGCGCGTCGTCCTGCCGCAGTTGTCGCCAGGTCGCGGCATCGGGCGCGGCTTGCTTTTCGTTAGGCGCGGCGGCGGGAAGGCCGAGTGCCTGGGCGGTGGCGGCGTCGAGTTTACCCGTGATCGCGAGCCCGTGACGAATCTGATAGCGCGTGAGCGCGGCGGCGGTGCCGCTGTCGTATTTGCCGGTGAGTTCTCCCACGTAAAAGCCTTCACTCTGCAAGCGGCGCTGGACCGCGCGCGCGTCCGCGGCGGCGTGGAGCGGTAAGGACGCTATGAGGTTGAGCGCGAGCGCAATTGTGAACAGCTGCTTCAAATTCATCATTTCTCAAAGGATACGCGGCCCCGTGCGCTCGAGGACGTGGCGAAGCGTGTGTCGACGCGGCATAGTGGCCGATGCGTCTTGCGATTCTTGGCCAGGCCACGCGTGCCTATTCGCTGCCGGCGAGTGTGGTGCCGGTGTTGCTCGGTAGCGTTCTCGCCGCTCGCGGCGTCGGTGCCGACGGGGTGGGACAATTTGCGTGGGGTACTTTCGTGGCGGTGCTGCTCGGCGCCGTCTTCGCCCACGTCGGCGCGAACGTGTTGAACGACTACTTCGATTTCCGCCAAGGCGTCGACACGCGGCCGGAGCACGGCAGCGGCGTCATCACGAGCGGTGAAATGACCGCGCGCCAGGCGCTCGTGTTTGCGCTCTTGCTCCTCGTCGGTGCCGCGCTCTGCGGCCTCGCGGTGCTCCGGACGCATCCGGTGCTCGTGCTCGTGCTCGTGTTAGTGGGGCTGGGGTGCGCGGTGTTTTACTCGGCGGTCCTAAAGCGATTCGGGCTCGGCGAATTTCTCATCATCATTTCGTTCGGACTCGGCCTCACGGTCGGCGCGTATGGCGTCCAGATGCCGCGCCTGACCGCGCACGGCTGCTGGTTGGTGGCGCTTTATTCGCTGCCGGTGTGCCTGCTCGTGGATGCGATCCTGCACGCGAATAATCTCCGCGACGCCGAGGATGATCGCGCTTCCCAAGTGCGGACACTGGCAAACCTCTTCCCGCGCCGGGTCGGCGAAACTTGGCAGCTGGTGCTGTTGTTCGGGCCGCTTGTGTTCGTGCTCGTCGGGGTCGCGGTGCGGTGGCTGCCGGTCTGGAGCCTTGCGACTCTCGCGGCGACGCCGCTGCTGATTCGCGCGGCGCGCAGCGGGAGCGTGGAGGGAACGGCGCAGACGCACCTGGTTTTCGGGTTGCTCTATGTCGGGTCGCTCTGGCTGGCGGCCTAACGAACCACGCCTCGGCGCACGGTCATCCCGAGCGGAGAGCAGCGGAGTCGAGGGATCCCGCCGGGTTTCCGAGAAGCTTTGAGTCCACGCTTCCCAGAAGCGCCACGGGATCCCTCGGCTACGCTCGGGATGACAACGTCGTCTTCCCGGCGGCCGGCGTTTCCTGTTGGTGATATTTCACCAGCCGAAAACCCCACTCGAGCAACGTCGCGATCTCCTTGTCGGCGGCTTTCCGTTGCTCGAGGAAGCTCGCGACTCTCGCCTTCAGCGCCGGTTGCTCGTCGAGGTCGTCGAGAATTTCATAGATCTCCATCGAGAGCAGCCAATCGCGCGAATGCTCGGCCTGCTGCGTCTCCCAAATTTCGCCAAGCCGCTCCGTGCCCGCGCGATGGAGGCGGATGTCGCGCACCTGTTGATACAAATTCTCGAGCTTGCGGCGCTCCGCGTCGGAGGGGTTCTTGATCGTGCGTTCTTTCGGGACGAGCGCGATCTGGTTGTAGGCGTCCTTGTCCGCAGCGCCGTTGAAGACGGAAACGATCCGCGCGCCCACCGCCATGTCGTAGATGCCCCAGGCCGGGTCGAAAAGGATGCGGTCGCGCAGCTTCGCGGTGCAGCCGGAGAAAGTGACGACGAGCAATTTCCCCTCGCGGCGCAGCAGCTTCTCGACTTTGCCCTCGACGGTGATGCCGCTGTCGAATTCCAACTTTGCGACCTCGCCCTCGGTAAGCGTGGTTTCTTTCCAATTCCCGACCGGTGAACCGAAACCGTCCTTGTGATCGTCGACGCCCTGTCCCGCGAGCTGCTCGCCGCCGAAGGCGAGCGCGGTCGGGCCGGTCGTGCGCAGGTAAACTGGCTCATCGTCAGGCGAAGTGAGGACCTCGGCGAAAGTGCCGGAAACCTGCAGCCCGGAATCATATTCGCAGGTCGCGGTGTTGCGGCTGTCGATCGCCTTCCGGATGCCCTCCAGACCGCCCACACGGAACGCCATCCTGCTCGCGAATTGCTCGAGCACGCTGGCGAGTTGTGAAAAATCTTCGGTCACGAAAAGCTGCGGCTGTTTCGTCGTGATATCGAATGCCGTCTCCGCCGCGCCTAACGAATACGGCTGCTTCCGCACCGACGACTCGAGGCAGGAAACGGATTCGCCGATCGAGGAAAGCAGACCGGCTCCATAGATCTTCGGATTCCCCATCGGTCCGATGAGTCCGTATTCCACGGTCCACCAATGCAGCCGCGAGAGCAGCGCCATCTCACTCGGCGCGCCGAGATCACGCTGACGTTCCTCGACCAATTTGGTCGCGGCCGCGAGTTCGTTAGGCTCGGGGTTCGGCAACTCCTTCAGGATCGAGAGATGGCGAATCGCTTCGTAAAGCTCGAAGTCTTTCTTCGACGACATCGCCTTCCCGCCGACCTCGCCGAAACGCTGCAAGTAGTCGGCGTATTCCTGGTCAACAATGATCGGCGCATGCCCCGCGGCCTCGTGCACGATGTCGGGCGCGGGGGTGTACTCGATGTGATTGATCTGGCGCATGTCGCAGGCGATCACGAGCACGCGATAAGCCTGGAACTCCATGAACGCCGCGGGCGGGATGAAGCCGTCGACCGCGACGCAGCCCCAGCCGATTTTGCCGAGGATCTCGTTCATCTCCTCGATCCGCGGGATGCGGTCGAAGGAGATGCCGGTGTCGAGCAGGCCCTGGAAGTAAAGTTTGTGCGCGTATTCCTTCAGGAAGAAAGTGTTCTGCCGCATGATGAAGCGCCAGACCGCATGATCGACCGGCGTGTAATCGTCGTAACGCTGGTCGACCGCGAACTGGAGCAGATGTTTCGGCAGCGCGGCCACGGCGGCGTTAGTGGAATTGGTAGGCGTGGAATTCATGGCGAGTCTCCTCGCGCACTTTAGGACTGTTCGCGCCGCGGGACAAATTACGTTCGCCTAACGAACTGCGGCCTTACGCCCCGCGGCCCGCAAGCTTTTTTCTCGCCGCTGGACGATGCGCCGCACACCCTCGCGTGCTCTACGGCTGCATGGGCCTGATCTTCCTGCCCTTCTTCGCGCTCGCCGGGTTGCTCGGTCCTTTTGCAGGAAATAATCAATCCGGCTCCGGCGCGCTTGCCGCCGGGTTCATGCTCGTGCTGGGCCTCTCCTGGGTGCCGCGATAATCTGATCGCGCGCTGGATCGGCGGCTTCGAGGTCGAGGTCGAATAGCGTTGGTCGCAGCACCGGCTGTGGTAGGCTGCGGGCCATTCCGGTTTTTCCCTGATGCAAATCACTCCTTCGTCCGGCTCATCCGCGTCGCCTTTCCCGCCCGGCTTCGCCTTTCATCCATTTCGTTTTTTGCTCGGCCTCATCGGGTGCATCGGGGTCCTCGTGATGATCTTCTCGCTCCTCTTTGGGTTTGTCTCGATCCCGACGAACTCGGTCGGCATCAAGCTGCGCTTCGGCGCTTATCACAGCACGGAGGGGCCCGGCCTCGCCTACGCGGTGCCTTATGTTGACGAGATCACGATTGTGCCGACGCAGCGGCTGCTGAAACTCGAGTTTGGTTTCACCACCCCGCAGGGCTCGAACGGATTCCAAGGAGACAACGATCCCGAGGACACCGAGACGATGATCACCGGCGATCTTAACACCGCCCTCGTCCCCTGGGTCGTGCAATACCGCATCACCGATCCGAAGCAGTATCTCTTCGGCGCGCGCGAACCGGAGCAGACCTTGCGCGATCTTTCCGAGAGCGTGATGCGAGAAGTGATCGGCGACCGCACGGTCGACGAAGTCCTCACCATCGGCCGGCACGATATCGAAACTGCTACGCTCGATCGGCTGGCGAAGCTTTCCTCCGAGTACGGTCTCGGCTTGCAAATTCAACAGGTCCAGTTGGCCACCGTGCGCCCGCCACCCGCAGTGCAGGCGGCGTTTAACGAGGTCAACCAAGCGCAGCAGGAAAAACAAACGGCGATCAACCAGGCCTGGGCGATCTACAACGATGCCGTGCCGAATGCGCGCGGCTCGGCGAAAGAACGGCAGAAACAGGCCGAGGCCTACGCTTTCACCCGCGTGAATGGCGCGAAAGGCGATGCCGATAAATTCACCCTCCTTCTCACCGAATACGCGAAGGCGCCGGAGATCACGCGCCGCCGGCTCTATTTCGAATCGATGGAAACGATCCTGCCGGCGCTCGATCGCAAGGTGGTCGTGGACGAGGGCGTGAAAGGAATTTTGCAAACGCTGCCGCTCCTTCCCGCAGCGCCCGCACCCGCCAACGGAGCGCAGCCCTAACGATGAAAAAGCCAGCTGGTCATCCTGAGCGGAGCACCGCGGGGTCGAAGGATCCCGCGGAGTTTCCGAGACGGCTCCACGCAGAGAAGGCCGCCGCGGCGCTTCCCAGCAGCCCGACGGGATCCCTCGACTCCGTTCCGCTGCGCTCCACTCCGCTCGGGATGACAGACTTTGCCTAACGAACCCATGAGCTCGATCTATCGCCCGCATTTTTCCACGCGCTTCGTCGCCTTCATGCAGCGGCCCACGCTCGCGATCCTCGGGCTCGTCTTCCTTCTGACTGCGCTGAAGTGGGGCGCGCTTGTTTTCATCGTGCCGCAGTATGAAACCGCGATTGTGACTCGTTTCGGCAAGGCGATCCGGGTCGACCAGACGCCGGGCTTGAAGTTCAAACTTCCGTTCGTCGATTCCGTACACCGGTTCGACAATCGCATTCTTGCCTGGGACGGACCGCCCACGGAGACGCCGACGAAGGACAAGCTTTACCTGATCGTCGATTGCTTCGCGCGCTGGCGCATCAGCGATCCGCTCCTCTATTACAACCGCCTCAACGACGAGCGCAGCGCGCTCTCCCGGCTCGACGACATCCTCGGCAGCGAGACACGAACGGCGGTCGCCTCGAATGATCTCGTCGAGATTGTGCGCGTGACGAAAGGCCGCAAACCGGTGCGCGACGAAGAACTCGAGAAAAGCGGAACCATCCTCCCGGCTAACCTGCCGGACATCGATCTCGGCCGGAGCGCGATCGAGCAGCAGATTACCGAGCGCGCGCGCCAAAAGATCGAAGGCTTCGGGATCGAACTGCTCGACGAGCGCTTCAAGCGGACGAAATACAATCCCTCCGTCGCGGAGAAAATCATCGAGCGAATGTCGAGCGAACGGCATCAGATCGCTTCCAAATTCCGGTCCGAAGGCCGCGGCGAAGCAGCCAATATCAACGGGCAAAAAGAGAGCGACATAGCTTCGATTCGATCCGCCGCGCAGCGTGATGCACTAAAGATCGAGGGCGAAGCCGATGCCGAGGCCGCGCGCATCTATACTGGCGCCTATGGCTCGCCGGAAGCGCAAGAGCTTTACTCCTTCAACCGGCGTCTCGAAGTCGCCGGCGCGGCCTTCGCGCACGGAACGACCGCGGTGCTTTCGACCGACAGCGAGATCGGCTACCTGCTCAAAGGGATGGGTCCGCAGCGGCCTGCCGCACCCGCACCCGCACCCTCCCCCGCGCCCGCGCCCTGAGCTGCAGTCATCCCGAGCGAAGCGCAGCGCAGTCGAGGGATCCCGTGGAGTTTCTGGGAAGTTTCGTGCGCGGGCTTTCTGGAAGCCCCACGGGATCCCTCGGCTCCGCTGCGCTCCGCTGCGCTCCGCTGCGCTCCGCTCGGGATGTCCGCGGTGGCCAGCGCGAGTTGAAATTTTCCCTTTCTCCGACAAGTTTCCGCCCTGCTTTCCCATGTCTGCTGACCCCATAAAAGTCGATCGCGTCACGACTGACTCGAAGATTTTCGCCTTCACCCGCTGGGACACGATCCCGACGCTGGCGGCGCTCTTCCATCTCGCCTTTTTCTTCGCGCTCTTCTTCCTCTACCCGCACACGCCGCTCTGGATCATGCTCCTGCTCGGCTTCACCTACTCGTTGATGGTGAACGCCAACATCAACGGCGTCGCGCACAACTTCATTCACAACCCGTTCTTTCGCTCGCCGCTCCTCAACCGCCTCTTCGGCGTGATCGAGTCCGTCGCCTGCTGCTTTTCGCAGACCTACTACGACGTCGTGCATACGCAGCACCACAAAGGGAACAGCGACAAAAAAGGCGAGAACGGCGAAACGATCGATTGGATTTCCATCTATCGCCACGGCCACGATGACGAACCGGAGAATCCGTGGCGCTATGTTTTCCTGAGCTTCTTTCGCGATAATCCCGCGGCGATCAAACGCGAGTTGAGCAAGCGGGGAAAAGTGGAAGTGCGCTGGGGAAACATCGAGCTAGCCGCCTTCGCGCTCACGCTCTTCGTGATGTTTTGCTTCAACTGGCGCTACATCGTTTTTTACTTTCTGCCCTTCTTTTACCTGGGGCATTGCTTCAGTTATTTGAACGGCTACTTCCGCCATTACGGCGCGAATCCGGACAAGCCGATCGCCTGGGGCGTGAGTAGCTACGGCAAGATCTATAACTGGATTTTCTTCTACAACGGTTACCACGCCGAGCACCATTTCCGGCCAAAAGTGCACTGGACGAAGATGGAGAAATTCCATCAGCAGATCGCCGAGCTTCAGCGGAAAGAGGGGGTACGGGTGATTGAGCATGCGCACATGCTCGGTTTCCTCGACCCGAATCTGCCGCCGCGAAAACAAGGCGGCGAGCCAGCCGCCGCGACGCTCTAACTGTAGACGCCTCTCTCTGAGAGGCGCGGGATCGGCGCCGAGAAGATATTGGAGCCGCACCCGCGCTTCGCAGAACGAAGCGTCTACAGCGAGGGTTAACGGCGCTCGAGCAGGTTGTGGCCGGTCATTTCTTTCGGTTGCTCCAGGCCGAGCAGAAAAAGCAGCGTCGGCGCGATGTCGGCCAGGATTCCGTTCATGAGGCGAAACTTCGACGCATCTTTCGCCACGTAAATTAGCTGCACCAAGTTCGTGGTGTGCGCCGTGTTCGGCGAGCCGTCGGCGTTGCGCATCTGCTCGCAGTTTCCGTGATCGGCCGTAAGCAGCAGCTTGCCGCCTAACGACAGCGCCGCCGGCACGAGGCGCGCAACACAGGCGTCGATTGTCTCCACCGCCCGCACGCCCGCCTCGACGAGGCCGGTGTGGCCGACCATGTCCGGGTTAGCGTAATTCAGGATGATGAGGTCGTAATCCGCGAGCCGATTCACCACTTCGTCCGTCACCTGCTCCGCGCTCATCTGCGGCTGGAGATCGTAGGTCGCGACCTTTGGCGAGGGAATAATCTTGCGCTCCTCACCGTCGTTAGGTTGCTCGACCCCGCCGTTAAAAAAATAGGTGACGTGCGGATACTTTTCCGTCTCCGCGATGCGCAATTGCTTCTTTCCCGCCGCGGCCACGACTTCGCCGAGAATGCGCCGGAGCGATTGCGGCGGGAACACGACCGGGCATCCATACGTCGCGTCGTATTCCGTGAGCGTGACGTAGTGCACGCGCGGTGTCACTTCGCGGTCGAAGCCGTCGTAACCCGGGAGCAGGAAAGCCTGGGAAAGCTGTCGGGCGCGATCCGCCCGGAAATTGAAGAAGAGGACGGTGTCACCGTCCCGGATGCGCTGTTCGTTAGGCTCGGCAAAGATGAGCGCGGGCATGAACTCATCGGTCTTGCCGTGGTCGTAATGCCGCCGAAGCGCCGCCGCCGGAGTGTCCTGACAAATTTCGCCGCGGCCGAGGACAATCGCATCCCACGCGAGTTTCGTTCGTTCCCAGCGCCGGTCGCGGTCCATCGCAAAATAACGCCCCACCACCGTGATGAGGCGCGCGCCCGTCGTCGCCAACTGTTCGGCGCAGGTCGCGAGATATTCCGCGCCACCAGTTGGCGAGGCGTCGCGCCCGTCGGTGATTGCGTGCACGAGAATCTGCTCGACGCCGACGGCTTTCGCGATCTGCGCCAGGGCGATGAGATGCTGGTAGTGGCTATGCACGCCGCCATCGGACACGAGCCCGAGCAGGTGGAGCCGGCCCGTCCGCGCCTGAGCGAAGGTCTGCTGCAACACTTCGTTCTTCTCAAGGTCGCCCTCGGCGATGGCCTTGTTGATGCGGGTGAGATCCTGATAAACGATCCGGCCCGCACCGAGGTTCAGGTGTCCGACTTCAGAGTTGCCCATTTGCCCATCGGGCAGACCGACATCGGTGCCGCTCGCGCTCAAGGTCGCGGTCGGGTAAGCGCGATAGAGCTCTTCGTGAAACGGCGTATGCGCGAGCAGCGTCGCGTCGCCATTTTTCTCGCGCGCAGCGGCGCCTCCGGGATTGATCCCCCACCCGTCACGAATCACCAACACAACCGGCTCAGCCATGCGCGCACTCTGCCAATGATCACAGGTGCCTCAAGCGATTTCCCGCGGGTGCGGGATTGACAATGCCCACGGCGCTCGCTCTATCGAGGTGATGCGCTGGCGTAATCAAATCCTCGCGCTGCTTTGCCTGACGATTTTTTTCGGGCTTGGGGTGCTTTATTTCCGCCATTGGGTGGTGCAGAAGCCCTTTGGGATCGTCCTCTTCGTTGGGGAGGGGCTGACTCCAGATCGCATCGCCGCCACCCGCGTTTACGCCGGCGGCGCGAGCACGCGTCTCGCACTCGAGAGTTTGCCGGCGATGGCGTTGCTCTCGAACTACTCCCTCGATTTCGCCGTCCCCGATGAAGGCAGTGCGGCCATCGCTCTGGCGACCGGTGAAAAAGTCGCCAATCGCGCGGAGGAAGCGCCCGGCAACCTGCGCACGATCATCGACCTCGCCCGGGACAAGGGACGGTCGATTGGCCTCGTGACGAACGAGCGCCTCACGAATGCGACGGTCGCGGCCTTTTACGCCTCCGGGGGGGGACAGCATGAGGACGTGGCGGAGAAGTTAGCCGATGGGAAAAAGATCGACATCGCGCTCGGCGGCGGCGGTGCGGAATTTCTGCCGGAGGCGAAAGGCGGGCAGCGCCGGGATGGACGCGACCTCGTGCTCGAGCTGCGCCGCGACGGCTACGAGATCGTGCGCACCAAGGCGGAGCTGGAAAGCATCCCGCGCTGGCGTCGTCCTCGTTTGCTGGGCCTTTTCAGTAGCGGCGAAATGGCGTTCGCCAGGCAGATCGCCTCCGGTACCGAGCAGCCCTCCCTCGCGGATATGACGCGCCGGGCGATTGAGCTGCTGCAGTGGAATCCGGGTGGCTACCTGCTGATTGTCGACGCGGGTTTGATGGGTGACGCGGCGCGGCAAAATCACGGGGAGCAAACTCTCGCAGAGACAGTCGAGTTCGATCGTGCGGTCGCCGTCGCCAATAGTTATGCCGGCGCGAATTCCACTATCCTGGTGGCCGGCACGCTCGGGATTGGGGGTCTCGCATTGAACGGGACGCCCTTCCGCCGCGATAAAGGAATCGCCGTGCTGGGCGTGAATGCCGCAGGCGAACCCGCTCTCACCTGGGCAACCGGGCCGAACGGAGCGGCGAGAGAGAACTCGCCTGCGAGTCCTGCCGACGTGCCCTCTGCCCCGGAAACTGCGGAACGACCTGAGGTGGCCATGGCGCAGGAACCTGCGGCCTATTATGCGCCCACGGCGCGGAGCACGGTCTCGGATGTTCTCGCCGCCGGGCGCGGACCGGGAAGCGAACGTTTGCGCGGGTTTCTCGATAACACGGTCATCTTCCAGATCATTCGCGACCAGCTCTGAGCGCCACGTTTCCCTCGCCCGAAAACGGAAAACCCGTTCGCCGGGTCAACCAGCGAACGGGCTCTCGTAAACGGAGAATTGATTCGTTAGGGGCTGGTCGGCGGAACCACCGGACCGTTCCCGGGCACGACCTGCGGAATGAAGGTGAAGGGCGGCACCTCGGGCAGGGCCGGGGGCGGGCCTTCGCCCGGCGGCAGCGCTTCCGCAGCGTCGAAACCTTCCGCGGGGATGTCTTTGTCGTCGAGAATGCTCTTGCCGTCCGCGAATTCCTTGCCGTCCACCGTTTCCTTGCCGTCGGACTCGACTTCTACGTCGGCATTCCCCGCGTTACGGCCCGTGCGCGAGTGGAGCGAAGTGCCGAAGGCCGCGACTTGCGCGACGGAGAACTCCCCACCCTCCACCGAGGCCGGATGCCACTTCAGCATGATGTAACGACCGGTCGTCGCGGGAAAATCGACCGAGGCGCGGCCTTTGTCCGTGCTCGCTACGCTTCCGACCGGCTTCAAACCCGCGAGGGTTTTCTCGCTCAGCTTGATCGTGCCGGGCAGGTCCGCGGTGTGCGGCGCATTCGAGATTTTCTGGATCGCCGATTGGTCCAGAGCCGCAGGGGATTCCTCGCCCGGAAGGCTGTTCAACACAAAGAATTCAACGCTGCCCGGCTGGTCGGCGTAAACCGCCGAGATGCGGCTCAAGCTGCGCTGGCGGCCGAGATCGATGACCGCGGTCGGGGCAGCGTCGTCGGCAGCGAATTGGAAAGCCGAGCCCGGCTGATCGTCGAGCATGTTGTTGGCCTGCTTCAGGTCGCCCGAACTTGCATAGAGGGCACGCGCCCGCACGTGCAGGTCGGTGAAGTTGTATTTGATGAGCGCAAACGACGTCGACTCGCCTTCGAAGCTGACTTTGCGTGGACGCGGCATTGTGAAATCGGAGACCGCCGGCGTGGCGAAGACCCCAAACGCCGCCACTCGGCCCGACTCGGCGACGTCGAACGTGAGTCGCACATATTTCGCTTCGCCGGGACCGACTTTCGCCACGACCGGGCCGTTAACGAGAGCGCGAGTCTCAACGCTGCGCCACTCGGGGCTGTTCGCGGGAACGTCGGCGTTTGAAAGCGCGATCGTTAGGCTGCCGTTCGTCCCGTCATTCAAAAGCGAGATCGACTGGATGCTTTCGATGTTCGCCAGGGAAACGAGGATGATCGATTTGCCCGCCGGAAGTTGGTAGCCTGTCGTGGGATCGTCGCAGAGCAAGGCCGCTTCCGACGTGTTGCGATCCATGCCGTTGGAGCTGAGCTCCAACTTCGCGACCGCATTGGTCTCCGGCATCGCTTTCACGGCAGCGCCGAAGTGATAACGCGCGACGTTCTCGGGATAAGCAGGCGCCTGTTCGACCGTGAGCGGCGGGGCTTTTTGCAGCACAACATCGGAGGCGATCCCGAGCGACGGCGCGACTAAAGCCGCGCAAAAAAGGAGAGATTTAGTCTGGGAGGTGAAAAGGTTTATCTTCAGAATTTCCATAGCTACAAAAATGAGAATAGAAAACTGACGTTGGCTTGGCAATCAAAATCTCTTGCCGGGGTGAATCTTTTCGTTCCCATCTGAAAAGCAAGGAGCTGAGGCAAGAAAGGTGAGGGATTATGACGGTGCCGCCTGCTTCGTTCCCGAGGCCGAATGCACTCCCCACTCTCTGGCCACGGGCTTGATAACGCTATATCGCGGCGGCGGACGCCGCTGCAGGAGAACCCGCCAGAGAGTCGCGATCGACACAAGAGCGACGGACGCTCCTCCCCTGCCGGTTAAAATATTAACACCCGACTCTGACTCTTGCGATCTCAGGCGAGCGTCTCGTGTCGTTCGAAGTCGAGACTATCAGTTCTGCGCAACGAGCGTCGCCTGTGCGGAGCGAAATTTTCGGCTGCCAGCGTAGGCGTAGTAGGGAACATAAGTGCGGGAGCCAAGGTCGCTGCTCCGATACCCCATCCAATTGATCGTCGGGTCGAGGACGTAGTTCCCATCTTCCGTCTGCCATTCCACCCACGCGTGAGTTGAGCGACTGCGCTCCGTGCGTTTGCCGATGACGAGCCGCATCTCGGTGGCGCCGTTTTCCTTCATTTTCTCGTAAAGCGCGACGGCCTTCGCCTTGCAATCCGCCGGCTGGCCGGATTGCGTTTCGCTCGGGGTCTTCCAGACGGCGGTGAATCCGTAAGGAATCGAGCGCAGAGCGCCGATCCACTGGTTCACGACTCGAAGGGAAACTTGCCTGTGCTCGCTGCTGCCGCCGGAGACCAGGATCGGTTGGATACGGGCCATCTGATGATCGTAGGGGGTGGATTTTACGGAAACGAAGATCGATTCAGCGCGACTCGAAGCGCAAGAGAGCCCGATAAGGACCAAGAGAACGAAGAAAACGCGGCGGAGGACGAAAGGGTTGAGGCTTATTGTAATCATAGCACCTATAATTACTAGAAGCAGCCCACGTGCCACGTAGAGGCTAATGCGCAAGGGTTCTAAGGGCTTCCATTCACTGGGGGCTTGGCGCGCACTTCCCCGTGATGTGTTCCGGATCACGCGGCCGGGATGCCGCCGGCACCTCCCGTGAGGGTGCCGCAGCTAACAGCCGTAAATACAAGGAGGCCACCGGCGTTGGCGGCACCTCTTGGCGGCGAAAACTCCGCTGGCACAATCCTGTGCCCGGTGCCGCAGCTCTTTTCAGCCTTACCCTCGCCGCGGGGCTCGGTGCGCGAAAAGGCTCCACGGCAGACTGGCTTCGGACAAGGACGCCGCTTTAAAGCGCGCGTTGCGGCTGGAACCCGAGATTGTCAGAGCTCACACCGTTGCAGCCCTCGCGATCGTACTTCTCACTACTGGACGGGTTTTCGCGAATGCCAAGCGGTCGCTTGCCAGCCTCTGATCCGTTCGCTACCCCATAAAAACAGCGTAACTGAAAAACACCAGGATGGCTGCATTCTCTGCCGTCTTGTTATGAGAGCGGCCGTTTCGACGACGAGATCGGCATCTCCCGTCCGGAATCGGCTTTCAGCGGCACCAAAGTTCCTTGGGCTTGGGGCACGGCGACACACCAGCCTTCACTGATGCCGGCCAACGATGCGTCGAACCAACGAAAGATTGAGCGCGAGCTGCTCGCGGTCGGGGCGAAACACACCCGCACGTTTAACAAACCACTGCGCGGCGGCGTTCCCCGCCAAACTGACCTCGTTCCGTACCCTTCCGCACCACTTCCCATGCGCGCCGATTCTCGCTGAACTGTTCGAGAACACTAGCTTGGACGTCGCGTGCACCGCTCTGCGACAGTCGACAGCTTCTGAAAGGGAGTTCTTGCCGCGGTGCGAAGCTAGGCGAACGAAAGGCAGGCGGAAAATACGGATACGTCCGGATTCTTGAACCCGCACCCGGATCGTCTTTAACGTTCGCAATCAGAGAGCCGGCCAAATCAGCCATAGAGTCGCCGCACTAACCTCATCAACCTCCCCGTTCGAGAGCGTGACTGCGCCGCTTTTCCGGGAACCGCCTGCTGCCAAAAACGAATCAGGCGAGCGGCATCTCTGCCGCTCGCCTGTCGTAAGGCTTATCTTAAGTGAGATCCTCGAAGTCGCTTAGAACTTCTTCGTCAGGCTGACGTAGTAGTAGCGATTGCGGATGCTGTAGAGCGAGGTGTCGTAGTTATCGTTGAACGCACCCAGGACCGTCGGCGGTTGGCGATCGAACGCATTATTAACACCAACCGTGAGCTTGGTATCCCAGAGAAGACGCTGGAAGATGCTGGCCGAGGTGTCTGCCGAGCTGACCGAGGTCTGCTGCGCCATTGCCTTGCCGTCTTTCGCGTCTTTCGAGTAACCCATCTCTGGAGCCGCTTCCACTGGCACAGGCCGCGGGAAGGTGTAACTCAGCTGCATGTCCAAGGTGATGTAGGAGGTCACCCGGCGATGGAGCTGGAAGTTGGGATTGGCGTCCGTTCCCGGATTGCCCACAACCAGGTCGTTGCCCAAGATAAAATTGGGATCGTCCTCGAAGTCTCCGATATAGTTGCCGGTAGCAACAAAGTCCAAGCCTTTGAATTCCCATTCACCGCGGAGGAAGGCCTTGTTGAAGGGCACCGCACCCGGGGTGAGAGGCAGCGAGCTGTTGTAGTTACCCAGGAAGTTGGTGAATCCTGTGCCGCCCGCAACTCGGGGAAGCGCCTCGACCTTATAGGTGAAGAAGTGGTTCAGACCACCCGAGACCGTGAAGGTGCCGAGGTTCTGGGTCTGCAACTGGTAAACCGCGCTCATATCCAAACCTTGGACGTTACGACGGCCAGCGTTACCCGCTGCAGAGTCGATTGCCAGAATGTTCCCGGAGTTCCCGCCCCCGTCACGGGTCACACCCAGAGCCGGACCACCACCGAAGAGGGGGCTGCCGCCACCCGGGCCATCCGGATCGACCACACCGTTGGAGACAAGCACTTGCGCGAAGGCCGCCGCACCAATGACCAAGTCGGTGGTAAACAGGTTGTAGTAATCAGCAGTCAGGGTCAACCCGGGAGCGAAGCTCGGCGAGTAAACAACGCCCGCGGTGTAGGAGTCGGTTTTTTCCGGCGCCAAACCGGGATTCCCGCCTTGGAACACGCCCAAGGGCGGCTGCACCGTGGTGCCGATAACCGGATCGTTAATCACCGGGAAGTTCTGGATCACCGGGCTGAAAAGCTGGCCCGCGCTCGGGGCCAGGAACGACTGCGAAGCGGTCGCACGCAGGGTAACGTCGGCGATTGGCTGGTAGCGAATCGAGACGCGCGGGCTACCCCCGAAGTCTTCTTCGGGATTCGCGTTATCAAAGGTCGCATCGCGTTTATTCGCATTATCGGTTTCGTCGAATTTCTCGTAGCGATAAGCGAGCGAGATTTCAAACGAGCGCACGCCCGGGATATTCATCGTCGAGGTGACGATGGGGAGGCCCAACTCGGCAAAGACCGAGTCAACTTCCGTCGTGTATTTGGAGTCGGCGCCACCGTTGAAGCCGAGCTGGTCATTCTGAGCCTGCGTCGGATCGGCGATGCTCTGCTGACGAATCTGGCGGTGTTCATAACCACCGGCGATGTCGATGCCGCCATTGTAGAGATTCGGGAAGAGATGGGCGTTGAACTTCGCATCGACCAGATAGGAGCGGTCAAGGAAGAAGGAACGGGCGATAAACGATGCGCTCTGGGCCGCGAGGGCGTTATTATAGGGAAGCGTCTGACCGGTCGGAACACCGTTCACGAAAGTCGGCGCCACACCCGAGACCGGGGCGTTGATGCCGATGAAGGGATTGAAGAACGGCGCGGGGTTACCGCTCGGGTCCTGGCCCAGCGTCGCGAAATCGATTCCGCTCTCGGTGGCGTCGCCACTGTCGGTTTCGCCTTCGTCGAAGCGATCGTAAACAAAGCCTGAGTCATAGCCGAAGTGGCTGATGAAGGAGTTGTCCTTGATGTTGAAGTCGCCTTTGATCCCGGCGGTGTAGTGATAGGCATCCTTCTCGAAGAACGAACGCCGATTACCCAAGTCGTTCTGGAGACGATACCGAAGCTGCTGCAGATTGTCGCCGAAGGGATTGAAGGGCGAAGCCTGGAAAATGGGCAGATCGCCTTCCGGGAAAGACACGCTACCGGTGAAGCTAGCGATGAGGAAGGGCGCGCCCGCCAAACCGTTGTCCTGCGTGAGGTGACTGTAGAAGACGTTCCCGTAAATCTGGAGACCTTCGCCAAACACCTTGTAACTGGCCGCGGCGTAATAGTCGAAGCGTTCCTGAGCCGGAATCGCCGGCGTCACGGAGCGGAAGTTAAAACGCGACACGTCCGTGCCCGGCACGACGTCGAATTGGCGATAGTCACCAATGCCGGTGGGAGTCGCGTTCGTGAGATCGGTTAAAACCAACTGCGTGCGAACGCCCGTAGCTGAGGGCTGACCAGTGACCGGGTCGAGGAGAACCGCGACGCGACCACCAAAGGTCGGGCTGTTGGTATTTTGTCCACCCAATTGCAAGCCAGTGGCGTCATTGGAAAGATCACCCGTTTGCGCGATCTCGCGATCTCGCGAGAGCAGGTTGGCGCGGCTATAATACTCGACCGAGGCTGCGACCGCGAATTTTCCATCAAGACCGGTCACACCGCCCCTCGCGTAAAATTGACGCACATGCGCATCGGTGTCGGTGGTATTGCCGTAGAGAGCGAAGACTTCGCCACCCTCATACGGAGCCTCGTTGGGCCCGTTGAGGAGGATGAAGTTCACCACGCCCGCCACCGCGTCAGACCCGTAAATGGCGCCGGCGCCGTCTTTCAGGATTTCTGTGCGCGAGAGCGATCCGATGCCGATCAGGTTGATGTCGGAGAAATCAAAGGCACGCCGACCGTTGATCAAAGTCAGGGTGTTGCCGGCACCGAGGGCGCGCAGGTTGATGAAAGCACTACCGTCGCCGCCGTTGGAGTCGTTTTCCGTCGCGGTATTACCGACGAAGGAAGGCAACTGGCGAAGACCTTCCGCAGGCGTTTGTGCACCCTGCTTCGTGATAACTTCGGCCGTGTAAACGGTGACTGGCAAAGCCGACTCAGTTTCCGCCGTCGGAATATAAGAGCCGGTTACGATGATGCGCTCGGCTGTCTGGGCGCCAGCTTGGGCTCCTTCAGCTTGCACAGGTGCGTCGGGCACATTGCCCGGTGTGGGCGTGGGCGAACCATCCTGCGCAAAAGCGCTGGACGCGATAAAAAGCGGGATTCCGACGCTGGCCGCCAGGGCGGTGCGAACGAATCCCATCTTCGTGAATACAGTTCTGTTCATTTGTTTCTCCATTGGTTTGGTTAGGTTTGGCGGTGAGGATTAAGGAAGAAAACAACCCCTGACAAGTGATTTTTTCATTTTTTTTCATTTTTTTTTGAACGCCCTCACCCCGGCCTGTGTCGGATAGGGCCGCATCCGTCCACCCGGACGAAGCAGTCGCGCCGATTCTGCCGCCCGGTTTGTTTGTCCAGCGCGTTCGTTAGGCGGGCTGATCTTGGAGGCGCTCATTTACGCCTCGTCGTTAGGCAGAAGTAGCCGATTCGTCTTGACTCGACTGGCGTATCGTTTTCCGTCGGGGCTCGCTGCCCATGAACTTTCTCGCCGTCGCTGCCGCTCATCCTGCCACGGAAGCGAACCCTCTTATCATGCTGCCGTTCGCGGCCCTGCTCCTCTGCATCGCGATCGCGCCGCTTATCCTGAAGCATCACTGGGAACGCTTCTATCACGTCGTCTCCTTCGGGCTCGCCGCGATCACCGCCTCCTACTACGTCTTCGTCCTCCGGAATGGGCAGAGCATCCTGCACGTCGGGTTTGAATACTTTAGCTTCATGGCGGTCGTCGGCTCGCTCTACGTCGTGACCGGCGGCATTCACATCGTCGTGAAGGGAGAGGCCAAGCCGTCGGTCAACGCTCTCTTCCTCGCGATCGGCGCCGTCCTCGCCAACTTCATCGGCACGACCGGTGCCTCGATGCTGCTCATCCGTCCCTGGATCCGGATGAACAAATATCGCTTCACCGGTTTGCACACTGCCTTCTTCATTTTTCTCATCAGCAATGTCGGCGGCGCGCTCCTCCCCACGGGTCCGCCGCTGTTTTTAGGTTACCTGCGCGGCGTTCCCTTTTGGTGGGCTCTCCAGACCTGCTGGAAGCCGTGGTTGCTCGTTTTCGTTCTGCTTCTCGTCGTTTTTTATTTCATCGACCGGCACAACTATCGTCGCGCTCCCGAGGCCATTCGCCGCGCGCAGACCGCAAACGAAGAGTGGTGCTTCGATGGTCTGCGCAATATCTGGCTCATGCTCGTGATTCTCGGCGCGCTCATTTTCGTCCCGGCAGGCTGGCGCGAGCTGGTCATGATTGCGGCGGCCGTGCTCGCATATTTCTGGACGCCGGGACCGATCTATAAAGGTAACGACTTCACCTTTGCTCCGATCAAGGAACTCGGATGGCTCTTCCTCGGCATCTTCGGGACGATGGTGCCGGTGCTCGAATACATGGAGCGGCACTCTGCCGACCTCGGCCTCCGCTCCGACGTGCAATTCTTTTGGTTCACCGGCGTTCTCTCCGGCGTGCTCGATAATGCGCCGACTTACCTGACCTTCCTCGCCGGCGCCCTCGGGCTCGAAGGTTTCCGGATCGACCAGGCCGCGGACGTCAGCCGCTTCGCCGCCGAGCATGGTCATTACCTGATCGCGATTTCGTTAGGCGCGACCTGCTTCGGCGCTCTCACCTACATCGGGAACGGCCCGAACCTGATGGTCAAAGCCATCGCCGATCACGCGAAGCTCCATCCGCCGAGCTTCTTCGGCTTCATCTTCAAGTTCGCGGTCCCGATTCTCTTCCCTATCTTCGCGCTCGTGACGCTGCTGTTTTTCTGAGCCACGATGTTCACCGGTTTGATCGAGGAAGTCGGGCAGGTGCTTTGGATTCGCGCGACCAAAAGCGGGACGCAGTTGCAACTCGCCGCGCCGCTCGTCGCCGAGGACCTGAGGAAAGGCGACAGCGTGGCGGTAAATGGCTGCTGCCTTACGGTCACCTCGCTGCGGCAGGAGACGATTACTTTCGATCTCCTCGCCGAGACCCTCGACCGCACCAACCTCGGCGCGCTGCGCCGCGAGAGCCCGGTGAATCTGGAGCGGGCGATGCCCGCAAACGGCCGGCTCGGCGGGCATTTCGTGCAAGGCCACATCGATTGCACGGCCCGCGTCCTCGGCTACACCCGGGAAGGCGCGGATAGCCGGCTCGAAGTCGAACTGCCGGAAGCCTTCGCGCATTACGCCGCCTTCAAAGGCTCGATCGCGCTCAACGGCATCAGCCTAACGATCGCGGAACTGCACCCGGAGAGCTTCGTCGTCTGGGTCATCCCGCACACGCGCGAACGCACGAACCTCGAGAAGATCCAACCCGGCAACCAGCTCAACGTCGAGTTCGATCTCGTTGCGAAATACATCGAGCGGATGCTTCCGCGGATGATCGCAACCCGGGAGTAGTCATCCCGAGCGCAGCCGAGGGATCCAGTGGAGCAACCGGTAAGCTCGGCTCCGGTCCAACGCTTCTCGTTAGGCAACGGGATCCCTCGGATGCGCTCGGGATGACTACTTCGCGCCTAACCCAAACACTACCGCCGGCACCGTGCGGAGGAGAATTTTCAGATCCAGGCCTAACGACCAGCGATCAATGTAATCGAGATCGAGCTTCACCCAGTCGCCGAAATCCTGCACCTGATTGCGCCCGCTGATCTGCCAGAGGCAGGTCAGCCCGGGCTTTACGCTCAGCCGCCGCCGCTGCGCTGTGTGCTCAAATTTCTCCACCTCGTAGAGCGGCAACGGCCGCGGTCCGACCAGGCTCATTGCCCCGGTGAGAACGTTAAAAAGTTGCGGCACTTCATCCATGCTCGTCCGCCGCAGCCAGTGCCCAAACGGCGTGATCCGCGGATCGCGATCGACCTTGAAAACCGGGCCGCGCATTTGCTTGAACGGCAGCAACTCCGCGCGGCGCATCTCCGCGTCGTCCGACATCGAGCGGAATTTATACATCACGAACGGCTTTCCATATCTCCCGGCGCGCTGCTGCTTAAAGATCACCGGCCCCGGCGAAGTGAGCTTCACTCCGACCGCGACCACGATCATCGGCAGCGCGAAAACCATGATGCCGAAAAAGGACCCGAACACATCCATCAGCCGTTTCACCAGCAGCGCCCAGGACACATCCGGCGTTGAGCGAAAGACCAGGCATCGGGCGGCCGCCAAACGCATCGAAGTCCGGCTTCGCGATCGAGGTGCGGATAAAGTTCGCGACCAGCCACGCGGGCACGCCTTCCACTTCGCAGGCACCGATCGCTTCCTCCACGCGGTTGAGCTTGCTGTGGCCCGCCGCGAAAATGACCCGCGCCACCGCGTGCTCGTGCATCGCCTCGACGAGATCGGAAATCGGGCGCGTCTCGATGTCGATGCGATCGGCAATACTCAGCCGCATCGATTCCTCCGGCGTGAGCGAGTTCTCCAGCGCCGCGATATCCTGCGGGACGCCCGCGAGCAAGACTCGCTCGCGCAATTTCCCCGCCGCCGCGCGCCGCCGGATCCGGGCCAGGAGCAACTGCTCTTTCAGCAACAACACCACCGTCGCGATGAGCATGAAGAGGAGCGGCACCGCGCGGCTCAAGAGCGGCAGACGCAGGAAAATCACGCACCCGCTCACGAGAATGCTCAGGTAAATCATCGTGCGCAGAATCTGCACGAACGACTTCCAGAGCGTCTTGTTCAGCGGCGATCGATAGAAGCCCTGGAGATCGAGCATGATCGGTCCGAACGGCATGATCACCACGAGCAGCCATTGATAGTTCACGAACGAATCGATCGAGTAGGTGAGATGAAACCAATCCGTGCTCGCGACGCG
>JBBSUP010000017.1:0-41780 GCA_038234295.1 Chthoniobacterales bacterium | reverse complement strand
TCGGGGGGGCGCCTCGCGGGCCGTGAACCCCCCCACAAAAGGGCGCAGCCTCCGCCCCCGCCCTACAATTTCTTCGAGGGCGTTTTAAAAACTCGTCATTCTGAGCGGAACGCAGCGCTGTTAAGAAATCCCGTGGAGTGAGCTTAAAGGTTTCGCCGCGGGATCCCTCGACTCCGTCCCGCGGCCGCGGGACTCCGCTCGGGATGACACGACTTTCTAGACGCCCTCTTAGTTCTGGTTGAGCGCGAAAACGACCCGCAGCACGAGCAGGATCGCGAGGACGAGGAACGCGATCTTGATCCAGCTCTTCGGATATTTCCCCGCCAGCGCACCGGTGAAGCCGTTCGCGACGATGCGGTAGGTCGTGCCGCCGTACTGGTAATGGAGCAGCCAGACCGGCAGGAGCACGTGTTTGAAGGTTTGCGCGCTGTAGTCGGCGAAGATCTCGAGATTCCGCTGCGTATCGCCGGGAACTTGACCGGCACACAGGCGTCGAAGTTCCGCGTCCATCGCGATGCGCGACTGCTGCGCGGCGGCCACGAGGTCGATCTGGTATTGCTCGACCACCCAGCCGGAAACATAACCGGCGTCGTAGGGCGCGAGATCTTTGGTCGGGAAGGGCTCGAGGCCTTTCAACAAGTCGCCCGAGACGCCGCGCGATGCGGGCACGAGTTCGTCATCGAAGAAATGCGCGAGCGCGCCGCTCGCCGATTCCCAGCGCACATGCTGCACCTGCCGCGTCTGGGTGTTTCCCTTCGAGTCGCGGTAGGACTCGGTCGTGTAGTAAAAATAGCCGGCCTCCGCGGTCCATTGTGCGGCCACCTGCGCGTCGAAAGTCCAATACGGCAGATAGAGTCCGTGGATGGTATCGGTAAACGCGCGGCTCTTGAAACGATTCGGCGCAAACCAGCGACTGCGATACCAGGCGTGCACTTGCTCGCGGACGTCGCCCTGCGTGATCTTGAACGGCAGGACGCTCTCCGGCCGGATCGGCGCCTTGATCTCGTCGTAAGGCACAAGCGCGGGCGAACCGCAGAAGTCGCAGGTCTGCGCGACGCGTTCCGGTTTGAAAACGGAGATCGCCTGGCAGCTCTGGCATTTCACGGAACGGGTCGCGGTTTGCCAGCCGCGCGCGCTCGCCGGGATTGCCTGGAGCGCTTCGGCGAGGTCGAGTTCTTTTACCGCAGCGCCGGCGGCGGCGGCGCTCGGTTGCATCGGTGAAACCGTCCCGCAGAACGGGCAGACCAGCGCCTGTTTTGCTGGCGACCACTCGGCCGCGCCACCGCATGTGGGGCACTCGAAACGCTCCTGTGCCGTGAGCTCGCTCATTTATTTTACTCTCGCTACCCTGTCATCCTGAGCGGAGCGCAGCGCAGTCGAAGGATCCCGTGGAGCGACCTGGAAGATCCGCGGCCGGACATTTCCGGGTTGGAACTTCCTGGAAACCCGGCGGGATCCCCCGGCTCCGCTGCGCTCCGCTCGGGATGACGCGCTTTGCCCGAGAGCGCTCGCATTCGAGGGTTCGTTAGGCGCGGCCGGCTCCGCCATGGCTAGCTTTGCAGAAACTCGTTCAAGGCCGCGCGCGTGATCCGATAGCTCGAGCCGATCTTCTTCGCTTTCAGCTCGCCGCTTTCGAGGCTTTGCATCACGTCGGCTTCGCTCACGCCTAACGACTCCGCTGCCTGCGCAGGTGAGAGCAATTCCGGCATCGCCGAAGCGACCGGCGTCGCCGCGCCCGGAGTTGCGGGGCTGCCGGAAGGCGCGGTCGATTGCAGCGAGTTTTGCTGCTGCATGATCTGCTGCGCCATCGCGAGGCCGACCGCCATCTCGGTCGCAACGCCGCCGGCGCTGCCGCCTTTTTCCATGCCCTGCGCCATCTGAAATTTCACGTAGTCGTTCAAATTCCCGAGCGCGGCCATGCTCGAGCGTTTGTCGATCGCCTGCTCGACTTCCGCGGGGACGGAGACGTTCTCGAGGACAAAACTGGCCAGCTCGATGCCGTATTTTGCCTGGATGATTGGATTGATCAGCGGGAGCAGTGCTTCGCCCACTTCCTGGTAGCGGGTCGCGACATCGAGCACTGGGATCTTGGCGCTCGCGAGCGCGTCGCTAAAGATGCTGACGATCCGCGACCGCATCGTCTCGGCGAACTCGTCGAGGCGGAAATTCCGATCCGACCCGGCTACTTCCTTGAGCATCAGCTTCGGATCGCTCACCCGGAAATCGTAGGTGCCGAAAGCGCGCACGCGCACGATCCCGAAGTCCTGGTCGCGCATCATGATCGGGTTCGCGGTGCCCCATTTGTTTCCGGTGAACAAGCGCGTGGTGACGAAGTAAACGTCCGCCTTGAAAGGCGATTCGAAGCCGTATTTCCACGACTTCAGCGTGGTCAGGATCGGGATGTTGTCGGTCGTCAGGCTATGTTTGCCCGGGCCGAAGGTGTCGCCGAATTCGCCGAGATAAACGAACTGCGCGACCTGCGATTCGCGCACGATCAACTGCGCGCCGTTCTTGATCTCCGCGTCGTTATCTTCGAAACGGAACGAGATCGTGTCCCGCGAGTCGTCGGTCCACTCGATGATCTCGATGAGTTGGCCGCGGATGAAGTTCATGATGCCCATGCCGAAAACGTAGCGGGTCGCGGCGAATCGGAAAGGGCGCCGGCGGGCGATTCCTCAAGTCGCTGGCGCGCTGGCGGGGGCCGAGAAGCGATTCAATCGAAAAGAACATCATGCCGAAAATCAAACGCCAGAGAAATAACGACTCGAATAAGAAAATCGAAGAGCTCGGGCCCGACATCTCCGAGTTGGCCGGGACGACCCTGACCTCCAACCAGGGCGCGCCGATCAACGACACGAACAACACCCTCAAGGCCGGCGAGCGCGGCCCCTCGCTGCTCGAGGATTTCCTCATGCGCGAGAAGATCACGCATTTCGATCACGAGCGGATTCCGGAGCGCGCGGTCCATGCGCGCGGTGTCGCGGCGCATGGTTATTTCCAGGCTTACAAAAATCACTCCGACCTGACGAAGGCCGGTTTCCTCAATGACCCATCGCGGAAGACGCCGGTCTTTATGCGCATCTCGACCGTCGCCGGCTCGCGCGGTTCGAGCGATCTGGCGCGCGACGTCCGTGGTTTCGCGATCAAGTTTTACACCGACGAAGGCATCTTCGACATGGTCGGGAACAACATCCCGGTCTTCTTCATCCAGGACGCGATCAAGTTTCCCGACCTCATCCACGCGGTGAAACCGGAGCCGCATAATGAGATTCCGCAGGCCGCCTCGGCGCACGACACCTTCTACGACTTCATCTCCCTCTCGCCGGAAACCTTCCACATGCTCATGTGGGTGATGTCCGATCGCGCGATCCCACGCAGCCTGCGGATGATCGAAGGCTTCGGCATTCACACCTTCCGTTTCATTAACGCGGCCGGGAAATCGCGCTTCGTGAAGTTTCATTTCAAGCCGAAGCTCGGGATGCATTCGGTCCTCTGGAGCGAAGCCCAGCAGATCTCGGGTAAGGATCAGGATTTTCATCGGCGCGACCTCTGGGACGCGATTGAAGCGGGCGATTTTCCGGAGTGGGAATTCGGGGTTCAGGTGGTGGAGGAGAAGGACGAAAATAAGTTCGACTTCGATCTGCTCGACCCGACGAAGCTGATCCCGGAAGAGCTGGTTCCGATCACGCCGTTAGGCAAACTCGTGCTCAATCGCAATCCCGATAACTACTTCGCCGAAACCGAGCAGGTCGCGTTTCATCCGGGTCACCTCGTGAGCGGGATCGACTTCAGCAATGACCCGCTGCTGCAAGGCCGGCTCTTCAGTTACACCGACACCCAGCTCACCCGCCTCGGCGGACCGAACTTCGCGCAGATCCCGATTAACCGGCCGACCTGCCCGATGCACAACAACCAGCGCGATGGTCACATGCAGCAGATCGTGAATCGCGGCGAGACCAGTTACTTCCCGAACGCGATCAGTGGAGGCTGCCCGATGCAGGCGAAGGAAGACATGGGCGGGTTCGTTAGTTACATGGAGAAGATGCAGGGCGCGAAAGTGCGCGGGAAGACGGAGAAATTCTTCGATCACTTCAGCCAGGCCGCACTCTTTTTCCAGAGTCAGGCCCCGCACGAGCAGCAACACATCATCGACGCGCTTACCTTTGAGCTCGGGAACGTTACCCGGCCGGCGATTGTCGAACGCATGCTCGGGATGTTGAACAAGGTCGATAAGGGTCTCGCCGGCGGCATCGCCAAGGGTCTCGGGATGAAAGTCCCAAACTCGGTCGAGGGCCGGGTCAATCAGGCGGTCGGCGCGGATGCCGGCCGGAACACGGAGTCGAAGCCGATGAAGAACACCTACGGCACTTCGCCCGCGCTCAGCATGATGAACACCGTCAAAGACACGATCCAAACCCGGCGCATTGCCTTCCTCGTGGCCGACGGCGTGAACGACGGCGAGCTCAACGCGATGAAGCTAGCTCTAACGAGTGCAGGAGCGATGGTCAAGATCATCGGGCCACATGGCGGCAGCGTACAGAGCGCCAAAGGGGCGGAAGTAAAAGTGGATATCAGCCTGCATAACGCGGCCTCGGTCGTCTTCGACGCGGTCTATGTGCCGGGTGGGGCGAAGAGTGCCGCGACCCTGGCGGCCGATGCCCGGGCGATCCACTTCGTGAATGAGGCCTACAAACACTGCAAAGCTCTGGCCGCTACCGGCGAAGGGGCCGACATGCTCCACGCCTCGGCGATCGACTTCGAGAGCGAAGCGGCCAAAGGCGATTTCGCGCTGCTGGCCGACGAGAAAGCCGAGGTCGGCAAAGTCTCGAAGAAGTTCATCCAGGCGATCGCCCAACATCGTAACTGGGACCGCGAACAAGTCGCGAAGACCATCCCGGCTTAGGGGAGTGCTTGGCCTGGGCGTGGATCGAAGGTCCGCGTCCCGGCCGCGACGGCCGGACTCGGCCTGGTGCTCGCGCTGGTTTCGCAGTCAGGCAGCCCGTAAACTAGGCCGCCCATCTCGCCGGTCTGGGGAGAGTCGGGCTCTTCGTTGACGAAGGCGATGAAGCCCGGGCTATGTTCGTTAGGGGGTATCTTATTGTAGTGCCCAGTGCAGGCGGGCGGGGGCCGATTACGCAAATATCTCTGAGAGTTTTTCGGTTGATGCCTTTCACTTTGCTACTCGCGAAATAAAACGCCTTCTTCAGCCCGGGTTTCGCTCCTAACTCTTTCGCCGCTCCTTTGACCAGCACATCGTGGTCCACCGGGGCTCGGATCGCCCAGGATCTGCAAAGAAAGAAGTGCAAGAGAGGTGGCTTACCGGGAGAAGATGAGCGAAGCGTGATAACCCCAAAAACCAAGCGAGTTCGACATCACGATGCCAAGTGGCGCTGGTTTCGCGGTGAGCGGCTGCACGTTGATCGCGCACGCGGGATCCTGCGTGTGACAGTTCGCGGTTGGCGGAATGATCTGATGCCGCAGGGCCTCGATGCAAACGCAGGCTTCGAGCGCGGGAGTGGCCCCCAGACAGTGACCCGTAATCGGCTTGGTCGAGCTGCAGGGCACGCTCTTCCCATTTCCTCCACACAAGGTCTCGACCGACCGCGCCTCGGCCGCGTCGTTCAGTTTCGTGCCGGTCCCATGGGCATTAATGTAATCGACGCGATCCGCCGAGAGACCGGCAAGCTGCAAGGCTTCCTGCATAGTGTGAAGCAGCGCCGAGCCCTCGTGGTCCACGCCCGTGCGGCCGCAGTTATCGAGACTCAGGGTCCAACCGACGAGTCGAGCCAGCACTTCGGCGCCGCGCGCCGCTGCCGCTTCCGCGGATTCGAGGAGGAGAAACGCGCTTCCTTCTCCGACCACGAGGCCGTCGCGCGTCCGATCAAAGGGCCGGCAGGTTCGCTCGGCGCTTTCATGCGTTCCCATCACACCAGTGACTTGTAACTGTTGCAGGAGCGCCAGCTCGAGCGGCGCTTCCGCGCCTCCCACTAGCATGGCCTCCGCTCGACCCAGCAGAATCTGTTCTGCACCTAGCCCAATCGCGACTGCGCCGGACGCGCAAGTGGCCGAGACCGACGCGCCGGGGCCTCTTATTTTAAACGACTGCGCGAGCGCTCCGCTGAGGGACCCAAAAGTAGAATCCGAAGACATCGAGGGAGTGATTTTGACCGCTCCGCGAAGGGATTCGATCCGCTTGCCGAGCGGTCCGCGCGAGGATCCCAGCATGACGCCGATCCGCTCCGGCGGATAAACGCCGGCGACCTGCGCCTGCTCCCAGGCCTCACTCGCCGCGAGCCAGGCCATCTGCACGGAGCGGTCCAACTTCCTGACCACTCGCAGCTCCGGCCGCGCCACGTCTATCGCCGGTGCGTTGCAGGCCGCGAAGCTCGCCTGCGCATCCCCTTCCTCAAAGCTTCGCCAGGTCGCGAGACCTCGCCCGGCCACCGCGGCACGCCAAAGCGCAGCTACCGAATCGCCAGCTGCTGAATAGGCGCCCATTCCAGTCACGACGATCGGTGTTTCCCGCAACAAACGCGCGATGACCGAGCTCATGCGCAGGAAGGTTCAGCCATCGGCAGCGGGGCCTTGCGCCGGAAGCGATCGAGCAAGTAGCCTTCGCACGCTTCCGGGCGGCGGCGAAGAAGCGGAAGCATAACCTCGAGCAGATGCTGTCCGGCACGCCGCAGGTCCGCTTCGTCAGCGCGACACGGGCCCGGGAGAGGCGCACCAATTTCGAGCCGAAAATTCCAGCGTCCCTCGTCCGTCATCCAACAGGGGAGAAGCTGGGCGTCGGCACGCGCCGCGAGCCGCATCGCGCCCGTCGCCATCGAGAAAGACCATTGGTCCTCCAGCGGCAGGTGAATTTGCTGCCTCGCCTCCCGGTCGGCGGCCACGAGCAGGACATGTCCGAGCGATAAGTGTTCCACCGTCTGGCGCAGTTGATCGCCGTTATACAAGACCGTCGGTATTTTGGGAAAAGGGGAACGCTGATCTTTCATTCGTTTCGCCCGGCTGCGGTTTTTTGAATTGCCTCTGAGAATCGCGAGGACCGGGATGTCGAGCGCGCGGAGCCAGAAGGGAATCAGCTTATATGTGCCAAAGTGAAAGCAGACGAGCACCACGCCGCGGCCCCACCGGCGAGCCTCTTCCAAGTGATGAAGCCCCCGGGTCTGAAAGCGGTCCCGCCATTTCGGCGTCGCCAGGCGATCCGGAAAAAATTCCAGCACGCGGCTCAAGTAGTAGTTGGCGCGGGCATCTCGCATCGTCCGCGCCGGTCGAGAAAATGAGAAATAACCGGGCAACGATTTGCTTCGCTCCGGCGCGACGCGGGCCAAGGCCAGCGGCTCGAGAAGCGAATAGAGGAGGCTTGGCGCGAGGCATCGCTCCAACCCTCGGATGCCGTAAAATCCGAGAGGCCCGAGACCATTTCTGACAGCTGCAGGGAGCGCACACACCCACCGATTGTAGTTCTTCCGCGGATTTATTGGTATCGGAAGTTTACCTGCGCACCGCGTTTATAGCTCCCGGCCAGCGGCTGCTCGCGCAGATGTAATCCCGCAGCTCGATCGCGGCGCGAAGAATGGCGGTATCTGTTTCAGACGAGCGGGATGAAGGGCTGGGGTTTCGGACTGCCTAACGAAAATAACTCGCCCGTTCTGTTGACCGACGAGAAAGCCAAGGTTGGAAAAGTTCGCGAAAGGCATCGCGGATTAAGCATGTAGTTACGGTATTATCCACGATCAGATCACTGCTCGGGTCTGCCTGGAATATTTCACCGTCGCGCACCCGCCGCTCTTTCCCACCAGCTCCCCGACGCTGCTCGGGCTATATTGGGGCATAGCCGCGACAGCCGGGCTCGGCCTCGTCTTCGGCCTGGTGCTCGCGCTGGTCTCGCAGTCGGTCGGTTTGCCGCCTATCCCGTCAAGTCGTCAGGTTCGCCCGATCCTGCTCCTGCTTATAATGATGGGGAGCGGTGCCATGCTCGCGGGTCTGCTCGGCTATCAGCTGTCGCAACGCCAGCTCCTCTTTCTGCCACCGAACCTGGCCAGGGCTATTCCTGTTAGGCTGCACGACCGCTTTCTCGCGGTCTGATGCGCGCATCTGGCGAGCTATCTCGTAGGCCTGACCGTGCGTCGCTCCTCTGCTTCCGCACCTGGCGCGCCCGGGGCCGGCCGGCTGTGATCTCACTCTTTCCGCGGAACCGGATGCAGGTCGCGCGCGCCACGGTGCTGGCCACGATCGCCATCTACGTGATGTGGCACCGCTTCGGGCAGTGACGCGCGCGGCCTCGCCGCCTAACGAGTTTCCTGCGTCAGGTGGCGCACGATTTTTTCCAAACCCGAGACCACGCGGGCCATGCTGTCGTAATCGAGTTTATCCGGCGTATCCCAGGCTGTGTGGTAATACGGATAACGAAAGGGCGCCGTATCGGTGACCATGATTCCGGGGTAACCCTGCTGCCAGAAGGACCATTGATCCGACCAACCCACGCCGCCGACCCAAGCCGGTAGGGCGCCACCGGCGGAAGGGATATCCGCTTCGAGGCGAAACGCGCCCAGAGCATCGCGGAGTAACCCGCGCGAGGCCACGTTGCTGACGAACCCGATGAAGTTCCCGGTGCTTGGATAGAGCAGGGTCAGCCCGAGCATCGGATAACTCTGCGAGCCGCTCTTTTGCGAGTAATAGCCGATCGTTTCCAGGCTGATCATGGCTCGGATGCGATCGCCGCGGGCCCGGCAGCGGCGGGCGTAAACCAGGCTGCCCATCTCGCCGGTCTGGAAATAGCCCGGCTCTTCATTGACGAAGGCGACGAAGCGCAGGCTATGTTCGTTAGGCTGACCGGCCGCGCGCCGGGCGAGCGCGAGCAGAGCGGCGACCCCGCTGCCGTTGTCGTTGGCGCCGGGCGCTCCGACCACGGAATCGTAGTGCGCGCCGATGAGCACGACCTCCGGCGAGCGGCCCGGTAATACGGCCTCGATGTTCCAGACCTTGCGGCCGTGCACCTCAAATTCGTCGCGGCGCGGTTTCCAGCCGGCACGGGTCAGCTCACGCTCAATGTAGGCGGCGGCGGCGAGGAGCTGGGGATAACGGTCGAGATTCCGCTCGCCGATTTCGCCCCCGAGCTGCTGCACGTCTGTTCGCAACTCGGCCCGCAGCTTTTGCTCCTCCGTGGTGAGTGCGGGCGATGGCCCGTGAAAGCTCCGGCCTGGCATGCGGATCATGACCAGCCAGCAGGCCACGCCTGAAATCACGACCGCGCTCCAGAAACTCCAGCGCAAGGCGTGGAAGGTAAGGGAGCGCTGGCGCATTGGTTTGATTACGGCCCGAGGAACTCCGTCCGATACTTAGGGGCTAACTCCTGGGCTTTCTTCGTCATCACGGCCTGTTCTTGCGGGTCGAGCGCCGGCGGAGTGGATCGGCGGGTCGGCACGGGGACGCCGACCTGCGCGAAGAACTCTTCCTGGCCGGCCGGGGCGCAGATGCAAAGAAGCCGGGCCGCGCTCTCGGCGGCGTTGGTGAAGGAATGGGGCGCGTTCGCCGGGATGCTGACGGTTTGGCCGGTGTGCACGGTGGTCTTCTCGCCGCGGCAGGTGGCTTCGATCTCGCCTTCCAGGAGGGTGAAGGAGTCCTCGAAGTCATGCCGGTGCGGCGGCGGCCCGCCTCCGGGCGGGATGTGCATGTCGATCAGACAGTATCGTCCATTCGTGTCGGTGCCAGCCAGGAGGATGGTATAGGTGTCGCCGACGAGCCCGAGGTGCGGCAGGCTTTCGTCGGTGTCCGGTCGGGCGATTTTCAGGGAGCGCGCGGGGTTATCGGCGGGAAGCGAGGTGGTGGTGGAGTGTTCGTTCATGGTCGTACGGTGGCGGGGTGCGTCGGAGCAACCTTATGGAGCGCGGCGATGCTGAAAAGCTGAAACGCCGCGAGCGTTGCGGGCTTTTCTCTTTTGCCGGATCGGTTAGAGAAAGGGCATGGACTCACCGCCTCCTTTGCCCGCGCCACTCGTCCCGCAGCCGCCGGAACTTTCGGAGCGCTGGCAGTTTTTGCGCGACGTGCTCGTCTTCGAGTTGAAGATGTTGCTCGATAACCTGCGGGATCTTGCCTTAATGCCGCTCTCGCTCGCGGCGGCGCTCTGCGATCTGGTGGTCAAGGGGGAACGGGAAGGAACGCTCTTCTACAAGACCCTGGAATGGGGCGCGCATAGCGAAGAGGTGATCGATGTCTATAGCGCGATCGAGCGACGCGGCCGGAAGCGGGTAATCAATCCGACTTACACCGTCGACGCGGTCGTAACCCACCTGGAGAAGGTGCTGGTGCGCGAATGTGAGAAGGGCGGGACCGCCGCCAGCATCAAGGCGGCAATGGATCGGACCTTCGATCAAATCCACAAGGAGACGAGCGGGCCACGGGAGCGGACGATCGAGGCAGTGACGCGCGCTTCGGAAACGATTCGGAGCAAATTCGAGCCGCCGCCTCCGCCATAGGCCGGCGGCCCGGGCGCAGTCCTATTCCCCGCCTAACGAGTCTAAGACCGCCGGAAGAGTCCGGCGAAGGCGCCCCACCAGCGCCAGACAAGAAAGAGCCAGAGCGCGAGGACGACGAAAGCGACGATCAGGCCGGAGGGGTCGAGGAAGAGATGGTAGAGGAGGATGTTCACGACGATCGGCCCGAGAATCGTGAGCCCCAGCGCGACATAGCGGCCGATGAGGAGGAGCAGGCCGCCGGCGATCTGGCATAGCCCGATCGCAAAGACGTAGTTGCTCACGAAAAGCGCGTTCATGAAGTTGCCCGCCGGATTCTTCGGCCACTCCGCCGGCATCGGCAGGTAGTGGAAAAACACATTTGCGCCGAAGACGACGAACGCCAGCCCGAGAAGCAGGCGGATGATGGTGGTGAGGATTTTCATGGCGACGCAGGGTTCCAGACTGCGCAGGGCAGCGCCAGCGAAAAAGCGGCCCGCGGTGCAGGACCGTCGTAAAGGACTTGTAGCTAGTGCTCGGTTGCATTGTCAGCGTGGAAACTGGACGCGCGGAAGCGCATCCCTCCGGAGGGACAGGCTTCTGCATGTCCAGGATCAACGGAAGCGACTCGTCGTATCAGAACTCTCGGTGACACTGCTCTGAAGCGTGGCATGGACGTCCAGCAGCCAACTCATGGAGCGCGACGCTCCGTCGTCGCCCGTTTCTTTGCCTCGAGAACCAACCCTCGCGATGACAGGGCATCGCGCTCCATGTGCGGCTGTTGGATTACTCCCTGACACGCTCTAGGCAATCCGGGCGGCGGAGGAGCGCGTACAATCCGATGGCGCCAGCGGCGAATAGGAGCACGCTGGCCGGTTCCGGGATGGCGTCGATGCGCAGGCTGAGGGAGCTGCCGTCCAGAGCCAGCGTGCCGGAGAAGCCGGCCGGAGTGCTGCGAAGGGTGAAGTTACTCAAGGCGACGCCGGAACTGCCAGTAAAGGTCACCAGCGTGTAGTCATCGCCGGCGGCGATGCCGTTGTTCACGACATTCACGACGGCCTGGCCGGCGCCGCTGAAGATGAGCGAGCCCGCGACGGTTACGACATCGGAAGTAGGACCGAGCTCAAAGACAAACTGCGCGCCATCGGCGAGAGTAAGACTGGCGTCGAGGCGCAGGTTGCCGGGACTTAGCCCCGGGGAAATCGGCCCGCCACTTTGCACGAGCACGTCACCGCCGATGCGGCCGTTGCCGGCGAGGGTGGCGTTATTCTGGACCGTCACCTGGCTGCGGGCGGTGGCGTTCCCGGCGGTGTCGGCGCCGAGGTCGACGGCCCGATTGCTGTTATCATCTGGCCGGAGTTATTGACGGTGTCGTTTTCCGCACCGGTCTCGCTGAAGTCACTCAGCGCGTCAAGCGAACGGATGGTTCCTGTGCTCGTTAGGTTCACCACGCCATCGACGTCACCGGCGCCGGTGACGCCGTCGCCGGTAATGGTGCCGTCGTTCATGAGGGTGACTAATTCGTTGGGGTTAAAGCCATCGACATTTACGCCGGAGCCGTCGTCGCCTTTAATCGTGGCACCGCATCGGCTGCAAAGGGTTCGATGAAACTGCTGGAGAAGTTATGGAGCGTATTCGAGCCCGTGGTGATGGCGTTCCAATCGATCGCCTGCGCGCCGCCGGCGGAAGCGTTCAGAGAGATGACCTGCCCGAAGTTATTGAAGGTGATGTTGCTCGTCGCCTTGTTCATCTGGATCGAATCTGCGTCGGCGGTCTTGAGGAGTGCGCCGAGGTTGTTGTTGACGGTAAGTGGCAGTCCCGCGGTGTTATCGCGGATACCACGGCCGGTGCCGATCTGATTGACGATGGCGTCGTTCTGGATCGTGGACGAGCCGGTCACGGTGCTGCTAATCGTGAAAGCCGCCTGCGCCGAAACGGCGAGAAGAGAGACGAGAAAGGCGACGATGGAGAAGCGAATTTTCATGTGCTCGATTCTTACGCCGGCGGGCGGACGCGCCGCTATCGCGCAACTGTTACATTTGCGCGGCCTCCTGGTGACGGCCGGATGACAGTCTCGCGCCCGCCCTGCACACGCGCCCGGCCTCTGCCGCACGTATCTTCCGGGATGGTTTTATTCGCGATGAATGTTCCCGCCGCCCGCCGATGAGGTGGATGGTCGGCAGAACGGCCTCGATCGGGCTGGCGAGCGCCATCATTGTCCTGCTCGCGAGCGGCTGGCTTTCTTATCGTAATATCCGGCGGATCGCGCGGAACGAAGCGCTCGTCGTGCACACGCACGAAGTGCTCGATGAGATCCGCGACATTCTCGCGACCCTGGCCGACGCTGAGAGCCGGCAGCGCAGCTATCTCATCACCGGGGAAACGCGCTACCTCGAACCGTATCGCGCCGCCGCCGCTACCGCCCGCGCGCGGATCGATCGGGCGCAGGAGCTGACGGTCGATAATCCGGTCCAGCAGGCGCGGGTAGAGAAGCTGCGTCCGATGGTCGACGCTCGACTCGCATCGCTCCGCACCGGTGTCGGAGTTTACGACAGAGATGGGATGGAAGCCGTCCGCGCTTACGTTCTCGGCGGCCGCGGCCGGAAGGAAATGGAATCGATCCACACCTTGCTCGGGACGATGGAAAAGATGGAACTCGATCTGCTCGGCCTCCGGGAAGGAGAGTCACACCAGAGTTACCGCACGGCCGTGATTGCGCTCTGGCTTTCCACCCTGCTCGGCTTCGTCCTGGTCGGCGCCGCCTATGGGCAAATGCTGCGCGAGCTGGCGACGCGCCGGCGCGGCGTGGAGGAGTTGGCGCGCGCGAACGACCTGCTCGAGGAACGCGTGCACCGGCGCACTGCGGATCTGAATCTCGCGAACGAATCGCTCCAGCGGAGCAACCGCGAGCTCGAGCAATTCGCCTCTGTCGCGTCGCATGATTTGCAGGAGCCGCTCCGGAAAATCCAGGCTTTCGGCGACCGGCTGCTCACCCGTTGCTCGAGCGAGCTCGGCGAGCAGGGCCGCGATTATCTCGCGCGGATGCTTTCCTCGGCGACGCGGATGCGCAGCCTGATCGACGCGCTCCTGAGCTTCTCGCGCGTGACCACGAAGGCGCAGCCATTCACGCTCGTGAATCTGGAGACGACGGCTGAGGAAGTTGTTTCCGACCTCGAGGATCGCGTGCAGCGGATGAACGGAAAAGTAGAGGTCGGCCCGCTCCCCACGCTTGAGGCCGATCCTTTCCAGATGCGGCAGTTACTCCAAAACCTGATCGGCAACGGCCTCAAGTTTGCCCGGCCTAACGAATCGCCCCACGTGCAGTTGGCGAGCCGCACGCTCCCGACGACGGATGGCGAAATCGGCCGCTGCGAGCTCACGGTGCGCGACAACGGCATCGGCTTCGAAGAGATTTATCTCGATCGGATCTTCGAACTTTTCCAGCGTCTCCATGGCCGGCAGGAGTACGAAGGCACCGGCATGGGACTGGCAATCTGCCGGAAAATAGTGGAAAGGCACGGCGGCAGCATCACCGCGAAAAGCGCCCCGGATGCCGGCGCGACATTTTTCATCAACCTGCCTCTGCGGCAGGAAACCCAAGGAACCTAACGAATGCAAAACGAAGGCAAACCCATTACGATTCTCATGGCGGATGACGACGCGGACGATCGGCTCATGACGAAGGAGGCTTTCGAGGAAAGCCGGCTGGTCAACGACCTGCGCTTCGTCGAGGACGGCGTCGAGCTGCTCGATTACCTGAAGCGCCGCGGCAAGTACGAAGATCCCGCGAGCTCGCCCCGGCCGGGACTTATTCTCCTCGACCTGAACATGCCGAAGAAGGACGGCCGCGAAGCGCTCAAGGAAATTAAATCCGATCCCGCGCTCAAGAGTATCCGTATCGTCATCCTTACGACCTCGAAAGCGGAGGAAGATATTTATCGCACCTACGATCTCTCCGCGGCCTCTTATATTACCAAGCCGGTAACCTTCGCAGCCATGGCCGAGGTGGTGAAAGTGCTCGGGAAATACTGGCTCGAGATCGTCGCCCTGCCCGGCGAGACAACCGGAGGCTAGCAATGGAGAAAGGCCAGTTGCGGGTGCTTCTAATCGAAGACGATCCCGACGACTACCTGTTGACGACGGAGCTGCTCGCGGAAATTCCCGCGAGCAAAATCGCCTTCGAATGGGCGACCGATTACGAGACCGGTCTGGCCGCGTTGAATCGCTGCGACCACGACGCCTGCCTGCTCGATTACCGGCTCGGCCGCAGGGATGGGCTCGTCCTCCTGCGCGAGGCACTAAATCTCGGCTGCAGGGCACCGGTCATTCTCCTCACCGGTGAGGGCGACCGCGATCTCGCGCTCAAGGCACTCGATGCCGGCGCCGCGGATTATCTCGTTAAAGGCGAGATCGATGCGGTCGCGCTCGAGCGTTCGATCCGCTACGCGATGCAGCAAAACCAGAACGCCGCGCTGCTCAAGGAGAAGGTCGAGGAGCGGACCGCGGAGTTGGTTCAGGCCAACGCCGCCCTGCGCGAGAGCGCGCAGCAGATTCACGCGCTTTTTGAAACCGCGGAAGCAGCCCGGCTCGCGGCCGAAGCGGCCAAGGGCCGCGCGGAAGATGCGACTCGCGCGAAGGATGATTTCCTCGCCGCCCTCTCGCATGAGCTGCGCACGCCGCTTAATCCCGCGCTCCTGCTCGCGACTTCGCTCGCGGAAGATCCGGAGTTACCCGCGCATGTGCGCGACGACATTAACGTCATCGCCAGGGGCATCGCCCTCCAGGCGCGGCTGGTCGACGACCTGCTCGACATCACCAGTATCACCGGCGGGAAATTGCGTCTCGACCTGCGCCCGATCGACGCGCACGCCGCGCTCCGCCACGCCTACGAAATCTTGCGCGCTGATGTCCGCGCCCAGGACATCGAAGTCACCCACGAGCTCGCCGCGCCGCGTCACACCATCCACGCCGACGCCGTTCGGTTGCAGCAGATTTTTTGGAACGTCCTCAAGAACGCCGTGAAATTTACGCCGAGCGGCGGCGCGGTCACCGTGCGGACCGCGAACCCGGCCGAGAAACCGGAGACGCTTCAAGTCGAGATCACCGACAACGGCATCGGCATCGAGCCCGAGATGCTCGGCCGTGTTTTCGATGCCTTCATTCAGGAAGAACACGATCGCGGCCATCGTTTTGGCGGCATGGGACTCGGGCTCGCGATCAGTCATCGCCTGGTCGAGTTGCAGAATGGCCGGATTGAAGCGGAGAGCGAAGGCCGCGGTCACGGCGCGACTTTTCGCATCGAGCTTCCATTGGCGGAGGTCGAGACCTCGACCGATGACCTGCCGGTAGCTGCAACGCCGGCGGCGACCGCCGCTTCCGCGCGCAATATTTTACTCGTCGAAGATCACGAACAAACGCGCACAACGTTGATGCAGCTGTTGCGCCGGCGCGGTCACAAAGTCATCGGCGTCGGCTCGATGGAGGCGGCGCGCGCGCACGCCGGCGATTGTGACCTGCTCATTTCCGATCTCGGTTTACCCGATGGCGACGGCTACGAACTGATGGCCGAGCTCTCCCACGCGCACGGCCTGCCCGGCATCGCGCTCAGCGGGTACGGCATGGAACAAGACATCGCGAAAAGCCGGGCGAGCGGCTTCTGCGCGCACCTGACCAAACCGGTCGACATCCGGACCTTGGATACCGCCATCGCCGCCGCGCCGCATCCCGTCGCCGCGCGGTGACGGCCTTCCATCTCGTCATCCGGAGCGGAGCCCCGCGGAGGCGGGCGCAGTCGAGGGATCCCGTCGAGTTTCGATGAAGCGCGATCACGCACCTCTGGAGGCGACGCTTCCACGAAGCGCCACGGGATCCCTCTACTCCGCTTCGCTCCGTTCGGGATGACACGCGCGCAAATCCGCAAAATCTTCCGTTCCGCGACTTGTCGGATTGCGGTCTCTGGCTACTTTGGGGGCTCCCGCGTTCTGGGCAGTTCGCCCCGTGGGTCGCCCTTTTATGAATACTGGTAATATCGTCCAAGTCATTGGTCCCGTCGTCGACGTGGATTTCGCCGACGCCGGGAAAATGCCCGGCATCTACAACGCACTCGAGATCGAGTACGAAGTGAACGGCAACCCGACAAAACTGACGCTCGAAGTGCAGCAACATCTCGGCGACAGCTGGGTCCGCTCGATCGCGATGTCTTCGACCGAAGGCCTGAAGCGCGGGATGCCCGTGACCGATACCGGCGGCCCGATCACCGTGCCCGTGGGCGAGGGGACTCTCGGCCGCATCTTTAACGTCACCGGCGACCCGGTCGACAATCGCGGGCCGGTCGCTTTCACGAAGCGCTACCCGATTCATCGCAAGGCGCCGGAGCTGACCGAGCAGGATGTGCAGGCCAACATCCTCGAGACCGGCATCAAGGTCATCGATCTGATTTGCCCGTTCACGAAGGGCGGGAAAGTCGGCGCGTTCGGCGGCGCGGGCGTCGGCAAGACCGTCGTCATCCTCGAGCTGATCAACAACATCGCGAAAAACCACGGCGGCTTTTCCGTTTTCGCCGGCGTCGGCGAGCGCTCTCGTGAGGGCAACGATCTCTATACCGAGATGAGCGAAGCCGGTGTCATCGATCAGAAAGATTTGAGCAAGTCGAAGGTCGCGCTGGTTTACGGCCAGATGAACGAACCTCCCGGCGCGCGTCTCCGCGTCGCCCTCTCCGCGCTCGCGATGACGGAATATTTCCGCGACGAACGCAACCAGGACGTGCTCCTGTTTATCGATAACATCTTTCGTTTCTCGCAGGCCGGCGCGGAAGTTTCGGCATTGCTAGGCCGCACCCCGAGCGCGGTCGGTTATCAGCCCACGCTCGCGGCCGAGATGGGCGATTTACAGGAACGCATCACCTCGACAAACAAAGGCTCGATCACTTCGGTGCAGGCCGTTTACGTCCCCGCGGACGATCTCACCGACCCGGCTCCGGCGAACACTTTCGCGCACTTAGATTCGACGATCGTGCTCGAGCGTTCCATCGCCGAGCTCGGTATTTATCCCGCCGTCGATCCGCTCGCTTCCACCTCGAAAGCGCTTGCGCCTGAAATCGTCGGCGAAGAGCATTACAACGTCGCGCGCGGCGTGCAGAAAGTGCTCCAGCGCTACAAAGATCTGCAGGACATCATCGCGATTCTCGGCATGGACGAGCTCTCGCCGGAGGACAAACTGACCGTCTTCCGCGCGCGCAAAATTCAGCGTTTCCTTAGCCAGCCGTTCCACGTCGCGGAAGTCTTCACCGGCACCGCCGGCCAATACGTCTCGATCGCCGAAACCGTCCGCGGTTTCAAAGAAATCCTCGAAGGTAAACATGATGATGTCGCCGAACAGAATTTCTACATGAAGGGCGGCATCGAGATGATCAAGGAATAGCGATGGCCGCGAAAACCTTACGTCTGGAGATCGTGACCCCGGAAGCGAAAGCCTACTCGGAAGACGTTGACATGGTCGTGATCCCGGGTCGCGACGGCGAGCTCGGCGTTTACCCCCAGCACGTTCCCGTGCTGACCACGATCAAGCCCGGCGAGCTCCGCGTTTTCAAAGGCGGCACTCAGACTTCGCTCGCGGTCGGCGACGGCTTTGCCGAGATCACCGGTGACGCTGTTTCCGTCCTCACCGACATGGCAATGGAATCGAGCACGATCGACGAAGCCGCGGCGGAAGCCGCAGTCGCGCGCGCCCAGTTGGCGATGAAAGAAGACCTCGGCGGCGAGGAAGTGGCCGCGGTCCAAGCGTCGTTGCAAAAGGCGCTCGCGCAGTTGCACGTGAAACGCCGCGGGCGGCGTTAGTCGGCTGGCACCTCACCGGAGGATCCGGTAGCCGTCATCCCGAGCGCAGCGAAGCGCAGTCGAGGGATCCCGTCGGGTTTCCTTTTAGCGTCGCTTCCTAAAATCTTGCGATAACGCTTCACGAAAACTCCACGGGATCCCTCGACTGCGTTCCGCTACGCTTCACTTCGCTCGGGATGACTTTCGTTTCCGCGCCTTCTGCGTTAAACATCCGCCTGTGGAAACACCCGCTGCCCTCGGCCTCATCGCCGGCAGCGGCGTTTACCCGCTCCTCCTCGCCGACGCCGCCCGCGTGGCCGGCGTTAAACGCATCGTCGTCGCCGCTTTCACCGATGAAACCTCGACCGACATCACGAACCGCGCAGACGAGATAGAATGGCTCCGCGTCGGGCAGCTCGGGAAACTGCTTAACTTCTTCCGCACCGCGGGTGTGCGACACGCGATCATGGCGGGACAAATCGCGCCCGGAAATCTCTTCAATCTCCGCCCGGATTTGAAGGCGATGATACTCCTCGCGCGCCTGAAACAGCGTAACGCCGAGTCGATCTTTAGTGCCATTGCCGATCAACTCGCCGGGCACGAAGTCGAATTGCTCCCAGCCACGACTTTTCTCGATCATCTCCTCGCGCCGGCCGGCCACATCGCGGGCCCGAAACTGAAAGAGGGCGAAGAGAGCGACGTCGCTTTTGGTTTCGAAATCGCCAAGCAATTGAGCGCGCTCGATGTTGGCCAGACCGTCGTGGTGAAAAACGGCACCGTCCTCGCCGTCGAAGCCTTCGAGGGCACGAACGAAGCGATCAAACGCGGCGGTTCGTTAGGCAAAAGAAACGCCATTGTCATCAAGGTGACGAAACCGAATCAGGACATGCGCTTCGACGTCCCGGTCATCGGCACCGAGACCTTGCGGGTGGCTGCGGAAGCGAAAATCCGCGCCATCGCCGTCGAAGCCGGCCGCACGCTCCTCCTCGAGAAAGCCGCCCTCATCGATCTCGCGGAGCGCTCGAAGATTGCGCTCATCGGGCAATTGTAGGGCGGGCGCCTCGCCTGCCCCGATTCATAAACCTGGGCAACCGAAGCGGTCGCCCTACAATCCCGGCCCGTGGAGGGACGGGCGCCGTCCCGTCCGCGTCTGCTCGCGGCAGAGAGCGACCACGCAAACTGGGACGACACGACGGTCGTCTCTCCGGCGGGGATCTACGGCGCGGGCGCTTCGCCTGCCCGGATTCCCTGGGCAACCGAAGCGGTCGCCCTACAATTACCGATCCATTAACCGGTCGAGCACAAATCGCTTCGTCGCAGGTTCGAAACCCGAGCAGAACCGCACCTCCCTGCCGCCCCTCTGCCTAACGATAAGCTGGCCGTTTTCGTCAAAACTCGTGCCGCGAACCTCGATCTGCAGAAGCTTAGGCTGAGCCGCTGCCACTACGGCAAGTGCATCAAAGATCGGTCCGCCGCGGGTGCGCGCGACATGCGTCCAAAACCAGAGCCAGGCGCGGCTGCGTTTCGCCAGATACAGCCCGGCGCCGCCGCTTTGTTCGAGGCGTTGTAGATCGTCCGCATGGATCATCAACCGCGAGGAAGTCTCGACCGGCACGAGCAAAATCGAGAGTCGTGAAGCAAGGACAGCGCGCACGGCGGCGGGATCTTTGACGAGATTGGCGTCATGGATGCGGAACTTCTCGTCCGGCCCGAAACCGAGCGTCGCTGCCGGCGTCTTCCCGGCGATCATCACGACCTCGTCGATGCGCGCCGCCTGTTCGGGATGAAGCTGGAGAAAGGTCGCGAGATTCGTAAGCGGACCGAGCGCGAGGTAAGTGAGTTTCTCCTTTCGCAACGCCGCGGAAAGCGCCGCGGTTGCTGCGGTCGCCCGATCGAGTTCGTTAGGCGAGGCCGCGCCCGGGTGCGCCCGCAGGGCTGAACCAAAAGCGCCTAACGACTTTCTGGTTCGTGCCGTCGTTCCCGGCAAGGGCGCGTTGCCGTAGCTCGTGCTCACGCCGACAACCCGCAATTCCGGCGCGCGCAGAGCGAGAAGCAGCGCGTAGCCATCGTCCACTTCGCGGAGCGGCGAACCGAGCGACAGATCGGTATCTATCCAGACCGCACGCGCGGCGGTGGCGGTCGCGGCGAGCAGGAAAAACCCGCCAAGGAGCGCGCCGCGTTGAAATAACTTCCTCATTGCAAATCGGACTCCTGCACGGAAAATCCAGACTCTTCCGGGGTCTTAGCTCAGTTGGTAGAGCGCCTCAATGGCATATTTGCAGTCTGCCGAGAGAATTGTGCTAAGAACGCTGTGCTAAATTTTTATGCCGGGATGGTTTTTTTTGAGGTTTTGGAGGTAGGGGGAATCGAACCCCCATTCCAGGTATGCCATACCCGTTTCCTACCATTAGAAGATACCCCCGAAGTTTTTCAATTAAAGCAGGTCCGGCCAGGGAGCAAGTTTTTCCTCAACAAAACCGCCGAGGGCTACCGTTTCCAATGCCAGAGCATTAGAAACAGCCCGTCGTTAGGTGAGAATTGGAAACCAATACTCACAGGGTTAGTCATCCCAGGTTTGGCTGCTCCAATCTACCCCGGTAGAGGAAGCTGAAGGGAGTATTTTAAAGACAAGTTAGGAAAGTACTTTGGAACCAATAAGATAGTAAGCAGAAGTTATGGATGAAATTCGTCCTGCTCGTAGCAATTTGCTATTCGTTGGTAGGTTGTGATTCGCCCAAAGCTCCCACAGGCAGACAGTCGTCGGAGCGAAACGCTCCGTGTTACGACTCCGAGAAGGTTAATGAATTGGAAGACTTAATAAACCAAGAAGGAAGCGCCGTGACCGGGGCGGCCATCTCAAGCACCGGAAACTGGGCAGTTGCAGCACGCCACAGCACCAGAGCAGCGGGACTTCTAGAAAGTGAAGCGGGCTTATGGAAAGAAGACGCCAGAGTGTCCACCGCGATTTATCAAAATGCACTTCAATGGGAATTTATGGAGACCACCTAGAAGGTCTGAACCGTTGGTCACTAGAAACCTACAACGCGAAGAAGGAGACCTCGCTTCGGCCCTGCGGTCCAAAACAATGACTTAGGCATGAAGTTTGCGGTAGCCGCTCTTCATGCCTCTAGAAACATGCCCAGACTGTTACACATCGATTTCAACCCAAGCCACTACACAAAGGAGGTGGCATACCATTGCAGAGCGCGCTTAAGACGAAGTCGATTCGACGACGAGAATCCCATTCTCGGAGTCAATACAAGGACCCTTTTAGTCATAGTTATTTTTTGGTTTTATTTCCCAAGTGTTAGAAATAGAATTTTAATTTAATCTTTCAAAAAGATACAAATTGAGTTATAAACAAAGTGAATGTTTATTCTGTCAATAACTCTAGAGATTCCAAGTCATGACCGGAAACACAGAATATGGATTGATAAAACTCTAAACGAAGTCGTCGAGGAACTAACCACTAACCCACTTGAAGCATGTAAGTTTCCGCTCTTCAAAGTCGGCGGCAGAACCGAGGTAGCCGGCCAGGTCACAATCAAAGATGTTCCCGAGGGTAAGAAAAAAAGCAGAAAAAAAAGAGTTCTTGTTTAGGGGGAACATTATCCCCCTCCACCCGGCTTTCCTTTATTTTTCTTAGCTTCCTCACTCCAGTCGATTGTAGGTTTCCAAGGTCCGGCTTTCTTAGGTTCCTTCTTAGTTTCCTTTTCTGCAGGAACTGGTATAATTGGAACTGGAATTTCTTTTTGAACAACTTTAACAACAGGCTCAGGAAGTTTTTTCTTCGGCTGAGGTATTTCAACCACAACCGGAAACTTTGCTATCTGACGAAGTAATTCTTTTTTGTTATATCGAGATGCCCTCTTGGCACCGGGAAACAAAATAGAAACATTGTTTTTTGTATCCTTAGTAACATTATAATTAAGTTCCAGAATTCCAGCAACAAGGTCGTCCTGGCTCTTATTTAAAGGAGCTAATTCAGCGGCAAGGTCCTTTTTTCCGGATGCACTTACGAGCGTTTCTTTATGAACTTGCTCCGCACTTTTTAAGTGCGTCGCTGGGGTGCGTTTCTCGTTCAGTTCCTCAGCTATCTCTGTCCCTAATCGGTCCATCGAAGCGTAAAGATTCTCTCCAGTCGAACCGGCATGCTTCCGCCAAATGGTTATCTCTGGAGGGTAATCATTACTTTTGGCCGCCAAAAGAAGATGAAGGTCCGAGCGCCCAGTGTCGGGATTGATATGCCAAGCATATCGACATGCACTATTCTGTGCATATTTGTCCAATGCCTTTTTACAAATTATATTCCGCTCCGCATCTGTAAGAAAGGCCCCGACTGGAGAACTGTAGGTAACTTCAATAAAAAGCGTTTTTGTAGGCCTGCCAGGACGTCCCAAATGCAGCTCTTGATATTCCTCATTCGCTTTAATGCATTGAGAAACAAAGTCTTCTCCTCCTGGCCCATCACAATTTAAATTATTAGCTGCAGTAATAATTTTCCCAACATGCTTTTTATGCACTTTGTCTTCCAAATAAGCAACCCGGACCTTCAAAACTTTCTGGCTTTTGGCTCTTCCTTTGTTTCTACTTATTAATGTAAATGACATTAAATTTTACCTCCTAGAATTTCTTTCGGAATTGGGACAACATCGTCGATAGATATAATCAAAGTCAGAAACCACTCAAGTAAAGCGATACGAGCTAGCCGCCGTTTTGAGTTAGGCCTGCCCTTTAGAAGGTCCCTTTGTTCATCTAACCAAGGGAAAACTTTACCCAAATTGTGGTAATCTTCTTCACTTAAATTTTCCAATAAGCGTTCTTTCTTTCCTAATTTCCGGCTGACATTTTCAAGAAAAATCAGATGATTATCCAAACCAGACAAGACCTCCGCAGCCCGTTGAGCTTGCTCTTTGCTCGTCGGTCGGAGGTTTTTAAGAGCATCACAAAGTCGCGTAGATTCCGCTTCCAAGCTCACAACCTCGGCCCTATAAAGCATCAATTCATTCGGACTTGGGAGGTTAAATTTGATTATTGGCGCGTCAATATTAACCTTCAATGCGTTCAAAATTGCACCAGAAACGATTTCCTTTTTTGACTTTCCTGTGCGCCTTTGTAACAACTTGAGACCCTTCTCAGCGTCATTAGTTATGTTCCATGAACCAACGACTGTATCCTTTCGTTTGCCCTTTTTTGCTACCTTCGTCGGGTCCTTAGGTAGCTCAGTCGGGTCGTCAAGATTGACTCCAAAACTGCCAGACTCCTCATTAAATTGGTCATTAACTGACCCATTTAATTCGCCGTTTAATGAGGGACTAACTGTGCCAGTTAGTGCCTCATTTTGGCCCGTTTTCGTGTCTTCTAGGTCCTTACTCGTTTTTTCGCTATTTGCTCCTTTCCTCATAATAACTACCCTAGAAAGCACTTATCGGTCCCACCTACTGCCTTTTTCCCTTCAGGAAAAGTGAAAGACAGAAGCAAGACAGTTAAACCTACTGCTTTTTCTACTGCTTTCAGCACTAGAAAAGTAGGTTTAACTCCTTGCAAAGGGGTATTTCATACCCCCTTGACCCCCGAAGGTACTACCGAAAACGCGTTTTCGGACATTCGAAACCCCGAATTGTAGTACCTAAACCCCAAAAGACTCCAATTAGTGCCAATTGTAGTACCCTTTGTTTTTGTTACCTATGACGCAAGAATTGCTAAATAGGTAAAAAGTGGGTTTTAGGCCCTCGGGCTGGGGAATTCCCAAGAATGGGAATTCGGGTAATTGCAAAGTTAAAACATTGCAATTGGAAAGGTAATTACAAACGCTAAAGTTTTGTAATTAAAACGGTAATTGGTGATGTAATTAGACCGCTAATTAAAAGTGTAATTGATTGTAATTAAAAGTGTAATTACAAATTGTAATTAACGTGTTTATTGCACGTCTTGTGCAGGTCTAAAATACATGGTCCAAATCTCCCCTCCTCGGTCGAAAATTTGCATAGATTCGCTCAGTCGTGGAAATAGAATCACCAATCATTTTGGCAACAATTGCGATTGTTGTTCCGCCTCGGAGTAGATTGGAAGCAAAACTGTGCCTCATCGCATGAGCACTGCAAACAACGTTTTGGCTTTGGAAATACTCCTGCAGCGGCCGGCGGAAATCCCAACGGTAGCGACGAGGGTGTAAACGTTTACGTTTGGCATATCGTTTTCGGCCTGCAGCTTCTGGATGTAGAACGAAGCCAGAAGAGAAAGTTTGAGTCGAAAGAAAAGAATGAAAATCTCTAGAAATTGGAATGCTTCTTCCTTTTTTTGTTTTTGGTGTCCACTTCCAATTGTCGACGTTTTGGAAATGTGGAATTGTGATTGTATGCGTATCGAGATGAAACCATTCCCAGCAGCAATTTATTATTTCATCTTTTCTCATTCCAGCTTCTAAACCAGCATAAAGAACGAATTTAATATCTTCTCTATTACAATTGTTTACTAAAGATTTGCTAGTTGTTATATCAACAAAATTTGAAGCAGGTTTGAGAGTTATTTTGTTATCTGTCCTCACTCGAACTCCTGCAGCCGGATTATTGCGGACGCGGTTAAGAGATTGGAGGAAAGAGTAAAATCCGATTAACCTGGCTCGATATGTGAGGAGAGTATTGTCTGAAAATTTGAGGAGCCAGTTTCCAACATCGTCGGGTTGGGCGTTGGCAATTGTGCATTTCGAGGAAGTGAAAAACTGAGTAACGACCTCTTTCGTGGAACGAATCGAGGAACGGGTATTAGTGGAATATTTGGCGTAATGGTCCAATTCCTCCTGCCAAGTTCCGACCGGGTTGAGGAAGGGGTTTTGGCGATACCGTAAAGCCTCTACAACGGCTTCTTCGTAGTCGTTGGTATACAGAGAGGTCCGGCGTTGTGAAAGGCCTGTGGCAGGTGTCCAGCGAAGCCAGTAGATTGAACCCCGCAGATAAATTCCTGAATCGTTTTTCAACATATTATTAAATTTGTTATTAAATTTGTTATGTGTGTAAGTACTGTGCTAGAAACGCTGTGCTAAAAGCAATTTTACTGTAGAGGGAAAAAACGATGATGTCTAGAAGTTTACAGGGGCAGACTACAGAAAGGGCATTGAGGAGGTCAGGGGTTCGATTCCCCTAGGCTCCACTTTTCTTCTCCCCGTAGTCTACAGGAATGCAGCGCGACGTGGTCATTATCGGCGGAGGCCCGGCGGGTTTACGGGCGGCGGAAGTCGCGCGCGCGGCCGGGGCGCCGGCACAACTCTTCGAAGCGCAGGGTTCGGTGGGACGGAAATTTCTGGTGGCGGGTCGGGGCGGATTGAACCTGACACACAGCGAGCCGGTGGAGAATTTCCCCGCCCGTTATCGCGCAGAACCGGAACGCTGGCGGGCGTTGCTCGCGCAGTTTGGACCCGATGAATTACGCGCGTGGGCGGAGCAGTTGGAAATCGAAACCTACGTCGGGACGAGCGGCCGCGTGTTCCCGCGCGGGCAAAAGGCGGCGGCGCTGCTCCGCGCGTGGGTGCGGCGTTTGCAGCACAGCGGCGTGACGCTGAACACAGGTGAGCGCTGGCTCGGTCTAACGACAAGTGCGGCGGGGTGGGAGTTGCGCTTCGAAAGTGGGAGTGTGACCGCGGCCGCCGTTGTGCTCGCGCTCGGCGGCGCCTCCTGGCCGGAGACCGGCTCGGACGGAACGTGGCCGGCGCTGCTCGCGGAACATGGGGTGGAGATCGCGCCGTTCATCGCCGCGAACTGCGGTTGGGAGGTCGTCTGGCCGGCTGCCCTGCTCGAGGAAGCGGAGGGACTCCCGCTGAAAAATCTCGCGGTCACGAGCGGAGGCGAGACGGTTTCCGGCGAGCTCCTGATCACACGCCACGGCCTCGAAGGCGGAGCGATTTACCGGCTCGGCCCGCTCCTGCGCGCGCAGGAAAGTCCGGAGCTGCGGATCGATTTCAAGCCGCAGGTGTCCGCCGAGACTTTGCGCGAACGCGCGCAATCCCATCGTCAGCCTAACGAGTGGTATCGCGCCTGGAAATTAAACCCCGGCGCGTGTGCATTGTTGAAGCACCAGCCGTTCGTTGAAATGCCGGGGTCAACGCCCCCGGCTACAGCGACGCGCGAGCTCGGGGCTGAGATTGCGCGGGTGAAAGATTTCCCGATTCCGCTGCGCGGGCCGCGCCCGATCGCGGAAGCGATCTCGAGCGCGGGCGGGGTCGCGTGGAGCGAGTTGGATGAAAACCTGATGCTAAAAAAGCTCCCGGGCGTTTTTCTCGCCGGCGAAATGATCGATTGGGAAGCGCCTACAGGCGGTTATCTGCTTCAGGGCTGTTTCTCGACCGGCACGCGCGCGGGCCGCGCGGCCGCCGATTTAGTAGCTCATGGAAACACCGACTCTCTACGTTAAACGCGGCTGCCCGTACTGCGCCTCGGCCAAGGAATATCTCGACCAGCACGAAATTACCTATCAGGAAGTGGAAGTCCGCTCCGATCCCGCCGCGATGAAAAAACTCGAGGAACTTTCCGGCCAGACGAAGACGCCGACGCTCGATTGGAATGGCGACGTCCTCGCGAATTTCGGCACGGACGAGCTGAAGAGCTTCCTCGCCAAGCACTCCCCGGACAAATCTGCCTAAGAGGGCATCTAAAAGTCGTGTCATCCCGAGCGGAGCTCCGCGGCCGCGGGGCGGAGTCGAGGGATCCCGTGGCGAAACCTTTAAGCTCCCTCCACGGGATTCCTCGACGGCGCTACGCTCCGCTCGGAATGACTCAGTTTTTAGACGTCCTCTAACGAGTCCGCGAGCGGACGAAGAGTTCGCGGAGCCGTCCGGTTTCATCGACCTCCGCCCGCTCGATCGCGAAGGGCACGCCGGTGCTTCCGACGCCGGGCCCGATCTGGGCCTCCCCTTCGCGTGCGCGCAGAGTCACGGCCACGATCTCGAAACTGGGCGAGAGTTCCACGGTCACGAATTCGAAGCGGGCGGCGAGATGCACGCGCATCGCTTCCGTCGGCGCCGCGGTCAGCTCGACGACCCGATCCTCCGCGCCCGGTTGGGCCCGGACGGTGTTCACGGCGAAGGCGTTGCTCTCCGGCGTGAGGCGCGCGGGCTGCGAGGTTGGAATGAGCAGGAGCGTGCCGAGTTTGCCTTCCGGGGTGAGCTCCATCGGTCCCATCCGGAAGCCGGTCTCGACGAGCATGCCGAGTTCACCGCCATCGGCGACGCGCACGCCCACCGGGGCGTCGAGGGCTTTTAAGTGCATCGAATCCATCCGGAAATCAGGTCGCAACTGCATCGCCACCACCGCGAGGGCGATGGTGACGCTGACATCGGATCCGATCACCTCTCGCTCCGGCGGGCGTGACCCCGCAGCGGCGGATGGAACGCGCGTGGGCGCGGAGAATACAATCGGGGCTGGGGCCGCGCTAGCGACCCGGCTGTGCCCGTTCGACGGTTGAGCGTCCGGTGGCGCAGCTGACGATGGAGCTGGCGTCTCGGTTTTTACAGCAGGTGGAGCCGGGGGCGAGGGAGGCTTTGGCGAAACCGGATCCGGACCGGGCGGCAATGGTCCCGCGGCGAGCAACTGCGCGACTTTTTCGATCAGTGCGCCGGAGAGGAAAGGCTTCGGCAAGGTCGCGACGACGTTGCCGTAAGTGGCCGCGGTGTTGACCAACTCCGGCAGGTGCCCCGACATCATGAGCACGGGAATGTGCGCGGTGGTTTCATTCTGGAGCAGCTCGCGCGCGACGTCCGCCCCGGTCATTTCGGTGAGGCTGTAGTCGAGGAGGATGAGGTCGGGCCGGAGCGACGCCGCCAGTTTGAGGCCTTCGCTCCCGGTGAGCGCCGTTACGATTTTGAGGCTGCTGTCGGCGGTGCTGAGGACGTCCTCAGCGAAAATGAGGAGCATCTCCGTGTCGTCGATCGCGAGGATGGTTTTGCCGGGGGGCTTAGGCGCGGCCGGGGTCGCTGCGCTCCGCGGCGCCACCGGGCGGATTTCCGCGGTCTTCCGCACCGCCTCGAGGAGAAGCGCCGACCACGGTTGGTCCGGGATCGTTCGCATGCTGATTTCCGGGAGTTCGCGCTCGATCATTTTGCCGCCCGGCCAGCCGACAATCTCCGCGAGCGCCAGGACGCCGGTAAGGTTGCCTGTGGAGGCGTGGGTGATCTCGCCGTGCTGGAAATGGATCTCGCCGCTCTGGCCCATCGGCGTTTCCAGGTGCACGACCGCATTGCTCATTGCGAGACACTTCAGCTGCACGATGTCGACCACGTGCAGGTCGCGAAGTGTGCCGCGGAAACTATCCGCCGGCGGCGTCGCCCACGGCCCGAGCAACGCCTGCACAGCCGCGCCGAATTCCCCGAGATCGAATGGCTTCTCGATGAAGTGCACCGCGCTCGCGGGGCCGCGTTCCGCCCGCATTTCGCGCGAAGTGCCGGCGGCAATCACGAGCACGCGCGCCTCCGGGTGGAGACGCTGGAGTTTCACGAGGAAATCGACATCGCCCTCCGGTGCCGGGTCGAGGTCGAGGACGAAAAGCTCCGGCTTCAGCTCGGCCGCGGCGGCCTCCGCTTCGGGAAAAGAACGCGCGACCCGGATAGTGTGGATCGGGGCAAATTTCTTCAGCGCCGAGGAGATCGCGACGGCGAGCGCGTCGTAGCCTTCAACCAGGAGGATGCTCTGGGTCGTCGCGTCGGTCGGAGCCGAAAATGAAGGGAAGATTGGCACAAAAAGAACGACGAAATTCCAGAATAGAATAACCGCTCTGCGCGGTAAAGAGGTCCCTGCGCCCGAATGGGTGAACCTTCCGGCCGGAAGGGCCGCGGCGGCCGCTACTCGTAGCGGAGCGCCTCGATCGGATCGAGCGACGCCGCGCGATACGCCGGGTAGAGCCCGAAACCGATCCCGATCGCCGAGCAGACGACCAGCCCCGCGATCGCCCAGCCGAACGGGAAGATGAGGTCGACTTCTAGCCAAAGCGCGAGGAGATCGCCGCCGAGCACGCCGAGGAGGATGCCGCAGATCCCACCCGCCTCGGAGATGAAAACCGCTTCGGTCAGGAACTGCCGCATTATGTCGCGGTTGCGCGCGCCGATCGACTTGCGGATGCCGATCTCTTTCGTGCGCTCGGTCACGCTCACGAGCATGATGTTCATGATGCCGATGCCGGCGGCGAGCAGCGCGATCGTGCTGATGACAAACGCGCCGATTCGGATCACACCGGCGACGGAAATGAACGCGCTCTTGAGGGAGTCGTTCGTGTAAACTTCGAAGTCGTTCGGTTCCTCCGCGCGCAGGCCGCGGGCGATGCGCATCGCGCCGATCCCGCGATCGAAAGTGCGGTTGTAATCGAGCTGGGAAGCCGACTGGGTGGCGATATTGATCGTGCGCCCGGCCGACCCGAAATCCTCAAAGAAACGGGTGATCGGGAGCACGCAGATGTCGTCCTGGCTTTGCCCAAAAGCCGTCCCGCGGCCCGCGAGCACGCCGATAATGGTGAAGGTGTGCCCGCTCAATTTGATCACCCGGCCGATGGGAGATTCGTGCGGGAAAAGCCCTTTCTCGATTGCGCGCCCGACGACGAGGACGCGGCGGCTGAGGGCGACGTCTTCCTCGTTCAAGTTGCGCCCATAAGCGAGGGTGTAGGCGTTGGCGGCGAGAAAGCTCTTGTTCGTGCCTACGATCGTGAGGCTGGGCGTGGTCTTAACGCCGTTGTAAACCGCCTGCTTGCCGTCGTCGAAAACCTTCAGGCAGACTTCCGCGGCGTAGCCCTCCATCAGCTCGGCGTAACGCTGGCCTTCACGGTAGGAAATATCGCGACGGTTCTCGTATTTCTTGGCGTCGCGTCCGCCGCCGTGGACTACAGGATATTTCGCGAGCTGGAAGAGATTGGAGCCGAAAAGGGTGAGCCCGGTTTCGATCGATGACTGCATCGCGCCGATCGCGGTCATGACGGAGATGACGGAAAAGACGCCAATGGTGATGCCGAGCATGGTCAGCGCGGAGCGGAGCTTATTCGCGCCGACCGAGGACAGGGCCATGCGGATGATTTCGGTGAAGTTCATGTTCTTTTCGGGCCTCTATTATTTACCGCAGAGGGCGCAGAGGGCGCAGAGAGAGAGAGAGAGAGAGAGAGATTCACAGGGTGACTTCTTCTACCAGGTTCATCACCCGACGACGAATTCCGTGTTTCAGCAAGGCGACGTTAAAATTGATGAGCAAACCGATCTGCCAACCGCCTAACTTGAGGTAGCTCAAGAGCTGCGCTTCGTGCAGCGGAGTGAGGTCGTCGATCGCCTTGAGCTCCACCAGGACCAAGTTCTCGATCACGAGATCGGCGCGATACCCGCATTCCAGTTTCACGCCTTTATACTCGAGTGCCACCGGCTTTTGCCGTTCGAATTTCAAGTGCCGCACCGACAGCTCGCGGCAAAGACACATCTCATAAGTCGACTCCAGCAATCCAGGCCCGAGCGCGCGATGCACTTCCATGGCAGCGCCGATGATCTCTTCAGTAAGCGATTTTAATTCCCCTATCTCCCTCTCTGCGCCCTCTGCGTCTCTGCGGTAAATCTCATTCATACCGCAACGCCGTCGCCGGATCGAGCCGGCTCGCCGTCCACGCTGGCGCGATCCCCGAGGCAAGACCGGTAAAGACGGAAACCAGCATCGCCGCGATGACCAGGCCGAACGAAAAGCTGATCGGGAACGACGGAAACGCCCGCGCCATCGCGAAGCACATAACGTAGGCAAAGGTCAGCCCGATGAGCCCGCCGACCAGGCAAAGCGCGGTCGACTCGATCAGGAATTGCAGCAGGATCGTGCGCCGGCGGGCGCCCAAGGCCTTCCGCGTGCCGATCTCTTTCGTGCGCTCTTTCACACTCACGAAAGTGATGTTCATGATCCCAATCGCGCCCACGAAAAGGGAAAGCCCGGTGATGAAAAGTCCGGCGACCGCGATGGTGGTTTTGATGCCGTCGAGCGTGCTCTTGAAAGCCTGCTGTTCGTTGATGCTGAAGTCGTCCTTTTCCTCGGGCGGGAGCGAACGCAGCCGGCGCATGATCCCGGTGAGCTCGTCGCGCGCGTCGAGCATGCGAGTCTTGTCGCGCACTTTCACGCGCACGTCGGCGTCGCTTTTCGCGCTGAAGTATTTCTTAAATGCTGGCAACGGCATGATCACGATCGAGTCGAGGCTGAAGAGGCCGAGAAAGGTTCCCTGTTTCGCGAGCGAGCCGAGGACTTTAAAGGCGTGGCCGTTGATCAGGATTTTCTGGTCGAGCGCGCTCCGGCCGGCGAAGAGCGCATCGGCGACGTCGAAACCGACGACGCAATCGTCTGCGCCGCCGCGCGATTCGATTTCGTTGAAAAATCGGCCCTCGGCGCAATCGATCGTCGAGATCACTGCGTAGTCGGCGGTGGTGCCGAGGATGGCGACGTTTTCGACGGTGTTGTCGCCCGCTTTCACGCTCCGGACCAGGCTCATCGTGGGGACGGCGGTGACGATATTGGAGTTCGGTGAGGCGGCGCTGGCGTGGTTGATTTTCTCCGCGTACTCGGTGCGAATTTTCGGGCGGTCGCGATAGTTCCACCAATCCGGCACGCGGGTCCACGGTCGGGTCGTGACGTAAAGAACGTCGTCGCCGAGGAACGACATGCTGTTGTCGAAACCGGTGGAAATGCCGCTGATTGCGGTGCCCATGAGCGTGACCGCGACGATGCCGATAATGACCCCGAGCGCGGTGAGCATGGAGCGGGTTTTGTTCGCGGCCATCTGGGCGAGCGCGATCTTCCAGCTCTCGCTCAGCTCGTAGAGGAAGCGTTTCATCGTCGGTGGGATTTTAACCGCAGAGACGCAGAGAGCGCAGAGGAAGAGGGGAAAATTTGAAAGCCAGGAAGCCAGAAATTCAGAGGCACGATCCCCCACTCCCTTCCTGGTTTTCTGGTTTCCAAATTCATTTCTTCTTCTCTTCCTCTGCGACCTCTGCGCTCTCTGCGGTTAATGATGAACCGACGGCGCCGTTGGCGACTCGTTAGGCTTATCGCTTTCCACCACGCCATCGCGCAGGTGCACGCTCCGCCGCGCGTGCGCGGCGATGTCGGCTTCATGGGTCACGAGAATCACCGTGTTGCCCTTCTGATAAAGGCTCTCGAACAACGCCATGATTTCTTCGCCGGTCTTGGAATCGAGGTTCCCGGTCGGTTCGTCGGCGAGGATGATGGACGGGTTATTCACGAGCGCGCGGGCAACCGCGACGCGCTGGCGCTGGCCGCCGGAGAGTTCGTTAGGCTTGTGCGAAAGCCGATCGCCGAGTCCGACATCCGTGAGCGCCTGCGCGGCACGTTCTTCCCGATCGATCGGATCGATCCCGGCGTAAATCAACGGCAGCTCGACGTTCCGCAGGCTCGTGGAGCGGGGCAGGAGATTAAAGGTCTGAAAAACAAAACCGATCTCGCGATTCCGGATCTCCGCGAGCTCGTCGCCATCCATCTCCGCGACGCTCTTGCCGTTGAATTCATACCGCCCGGAGCTCGGCGTATCGAGGCAGCCAAGCATGTTCATGAGCGTCGACTTCCCGCTCCCGCTCGGCCCCATGATCGCGAGATATTCGTTTTTGTGGATCTGCAACGTCACCCCGCGCAGCGCATGGATCGTCTCTTCGCCCATCACGTATTCCTTCGTGATGTTCTCGATATCGATGACGAGCGGGCCGGGAGCCCGAGTGCCTGAGTTAGTAGCCATGAGATTAACCGCAGAGAGCGCAGAGGACGCAGAGGAAGACAAGGCGTTCGCGCTCCGAAAATTCTCTTCTCTGCGCACTCTGCGGTTAATAATTCCGCCCCCTACTTCTTCTCCGTCTTCTCGTATTCCACCTTGGCGCCGTTCTTCAGCTTGCGGCTGATCGCGCTGTAGCTGCCGGAGATGACTTCGTCGCCGGGCTTGATCCCGCTCTTGATCTCGATGTCGGCGTCATCCGCGATGCCGGTCGTCACCTCGACCATTTTCGCTTTCCCGCCGTCTTTCAAGAACACGACTTTCTTCAAGGTGTCGCGCTCTTCTTTCGCAGCCTGTTTCGCGGCGCGCTCGTTCTCGACTTCGGCGTTGTTGTTGGCCTGCTCCTTTGCGTTGGATTTTTCCTTTTTCTTCTCGATCTCTTCCGGGCTCAGGTTCGCATCGCCGCTCCGGATGGTGACGCTCTGGATCGGCACGGAGACGGCGTCCTTCACCACTTGGGTCTCGATATCCGCGGTGCAGCTGAGGCCCGGGCGCAGGCGCACCTCCGGTTTTTCAACGCGGATTTTCACCTGGAAATTGGTCACTTCCTCCTGCGTGCCGGTGCCGGTGGTGGAGCCAGTGTTGGCGATTTCCTCGACCGTGCCCGGGAACGTGCGGCTCGTATAAGCATCGATCGTCACCTTTGCGGGGTCGCCCAGTTTCACATGGATGACGTCGTTCTCGTTCACGTCCACGACCGCCTGCATGTGGTTGAGATCGGCCACGCGCATCACCTCGGTGCCGGCAAATTGGTTCGTCGCCACGACGCGCTCGCCGTTCTTGCTGTTCAGCACAGTGACGACGCCGTCGAGCGGCGCATAAATCGTCGTCTTCGAGAGTTGATCGCGCGCCTGGCTCGAGCTCGCCTTCGCGCCCTCGATGCTGTGCAGGCCGGATTCATACATCGCTTTCGCGGAGTCGTAGCCGGTCTGCGCCGTCACCATCTCCGTCCGCGAGATCAGCTTCTTGTGAAAAAGATCCTCCGCCTGCTTGAAATCCTGCTCGGCCTTTTGCACGGCCGATTTTTGCTGAGTGCTGATGGCTTCCGCAGTGCTGATCGCGGCCTGTTGCTGCTCGAGCAGCGCCTTGTAGGAATCCGGCCGGATCTTCATCAGGAGGTCACCTTTTTTCACTTCCTGCCCATCGGCTACGGGCAGCTCGATGATCTCGCCGGCGACTTCAGGGGAAATTTTCACCTCCGTTTCCGGCTGCACCTTGCCGGTCGCGGAAACCGTCTGCACGATCGTGCGCCGCGTCGCCTTCTCGGTCGTGACCGCGATCGGCTGCTCGCGTTTCCCGCGAATGATCGAGCTCAGGATCAGGAGCAGAATGACCGCGGCGATCCCGCCGAAGATGTAAAGTTTGCGTCGGGATTTGCGCCTGCGGCGGACAGGCGGAGCGGCGGCGGGAGAGGTGGCAGTTTGCGGCATTGAGAAACGAAAAGACGAAGCGAAGAATCACGCCTCCTTGCGCGATTGCAATGGTTTTCCCCGGGTCAGGCGGCAGGGGCCGTGCGGCGGGCGTCGAGCTGCGCCAGCGCCCACGCTGCGTGCTCCGCGATCAGCGGCTCGGAGTCGCGCGCCGCCCGCTCCAAGGCCGGCCGATCCGCTTCCGTTCCGACATTCCCGAGCGCCACGCAGACGTTCCGGAGAAAGCCGCACCGCTTGATTCGCTTGATCGGTGACCCGCGAAAGAGCGCGCGAAAGCCGTCGTCATCGAGCGCCAGAAAATCGCCTAACGACAACTGCTTCACCGCCGGGCGCGCGGCGAACGCGGCTTCGCGCGAGACCTTTGCGAAGCGATTCCACGGGCAGGCGTCGAGACAATCGTCGCAGCCATAAATCCGATCGCCAAGCAGAGGTCGCAGCTCGAGCGGGATGCTCCCTTTCAACTCGATCGTGAGATAAGAAATGCAGCGACGCGCATCGAGCCGATGCGGCGAAGTGATCGCCCCGGTCGGGCAGGCGTCGATGCAGCTCGTGCAGGTGCCGCAGCGTGCCGGCTGCGGCGGATCGGGCGGCAATTCGAGCGTGGTAAAAATTTCCGCGAGAAAGAACCATGTGCCCAGCTTACGATTGAGCAGCATCGTGCTCTTCCCATGCCAGCCGATACCGGCCGCGGCCGCGAAATCGCGCTCCAGCACCGGGCCGGTATCGACGTAGTAACGCTGCCGCCCGCCCGCCGCCTCGAGGAAGCTATTTAGCTGCTTCAGCTTCGCCTCGATCACGTCGTGGTAATCATCACCCCAGGCATAGCGCGCGATCCGCCCGCCTCCGCCGTGGACGGAGTCCGGCGTGGCAAGCCCGTTGACCTCCTCCGGCGTCGGCGACCGGTTCGGCCGTGGCGACTGGGTTCCGCCTTGCCAATAATTCAACGCCAGCACCACCACCGACTTCACGCCCGCGAGCACCAGCTCCGGCTCCGCCCGTTTCGTCGCCCCGCGTTCGATCCAGGCCATCTCGCCCGCCGCTCCCCGATCGAGCCATTCCCTTAGCTCCGTCGCGTGCTCCGGTGCCTCCGCCCGCGCAATCCGGCAATCATCAAACCCCAGCTCCCGCGCGCGCTCAGTGAGCGCCGCCTTCAAGTCACGCGGTGTCCGGTCACTTGTCACTCGTCACCAGTCACTCGTCACATGCCCGATGTCACCTCGTCGAAGAGTTGTGACGAACAAGCTCGGGGTAGAAAGGTAATCCATGGCAGCAGAAACCGTCCGATTCAGTCGCGTCGTTGAGACCGCCGGCCACCCAGAGACCTACACCCTGTGGGTGCCACCCGATCAGGATAAAGTCTTCGCCAAACTCCTGCGCCAGAATCGAGTCATGACCGTCCACCAGGAGACCACCGGCTCCAAAGCCGACTTCGGCACGGTGGGTTACACGGAGGATCGGCGCGGAAGTCTCCTCATCTTCCCGCGATCCCTCAAGCGCTTCGCCGGCCAGCGCATCATCGGCATCAAATACGACGAGCTCGAGGGAGCCACCTCAGCGGAGCCCGCTCCTGTTGTAGCGTCGGCTGTCCCCAGCCGATCTGCCGTCCCGGCCCCCAAGCGGAAGGAAAAGAAACCCGCGCCGAAGAAGGCGGTGAAGCCGGAACCGGTGCCGTTGCCCCCGCCAAATCAAATCCCTTTCCCCAAGCCAGAGATCGTCAAACGCGAGAAGCCTGTGAAAGCTGAAAGTGCGTTGGAAGAGTTAACGAGTCTAAAGAAGGCAGTAAGAAAAGCCCTGGAAGCCTTGGCGCAGGACAAACCGGTTGCCGCCTTTAACCTACTCCAAGCGGCAATTGGCTCCGAGTGACTTTGTCGACCGTTAAGGATTTATCGATGACAATCGAAAGCAATCATTAACGTCGCCGCGACGTTATGCGGCTTCGGAATCTCTTAGACTCTCAAAGACGTGCTCGAAGACCGCGGAGCATTTCTGTTTGTATAACTCCGGCGAATAGGAGCGCGGGAGGCCGTCGTCCAGCTCATCCTCGATTGCGAGGCGAACCTGCGCTCGTGCTTGTGCCTTTTCGCGCCACTCAACGACGACCTTGCTTTTCAAGCGTTGCAGAAGCTGGCGAGCGACCTTCTTTACTTCTTCGCGCTCTTCTGGGCTGAGATCTGGACCGGGACGCGTGAGGATGTCGAAGACCGTTAGCTCGTCGTCGGTAAGCTGCTCGCGAACGTGGCGCTGCTGCTCCTCATTCAGTCCGCGGCTGAACTCTAGCAGTTCCTCGAACAGCTCCTCGATGCTGCGACTGCCGGAGTTGTAGGACTCGATCAGCTCTTCGAATTTCGCGAGATAGTCAGCGCGGGTCTTGTTGATCCGAATCAACTTGTCGAGCTGGGCGCGGATAGCCGCCTTCAGCCGTTCAAGATCGATGTTCTTCTTCTTGGATTGCTTGAAGCGCGCCGCCAGCTTTTCGAAGTCGATCTTCGCGAGATCGATCAGCGGCCGGCCGGTCCCATCGTCGGAAATCTGAAAGCCGTCGGCGGCGATCGATTCGTCGAGGAGTTCGTTCACCTTCGACAGCACCTCAGAGATATCGCTTGGTCCGGCGCCGCCTGTGCGCAGTCGAATTTCATCGGCGATGATGCCGAGGCAGTAAGCAGACGATGCAAATTCCAGAACCGCCGGGTCCGGTTTGACCGCCTGGAAGAGCGTCCGCACGAGCCTTTCGTGTGCGAGGAATTGCTTCCGCAACGGATCGGGCGAGATCAGCTTTTCGACCGCTTCGCCGATCAGGCGCACGCGGTCGAGCCCTGACGCATTCTCCGCGTCTGCGAGGACGACTCCCTGCGTGGCGCAAAAATCCCTCGCCTCTTGCAAAGCCTTGCGCAGCTCGCGGAGGAGTTCCGCCTTGTCGCGCACGGGCGTCGCCCCGCCTTTCCCGGCGCCGTAGATCGCGAGCGCCTTCTCGAGCGACGCGAAGACATTGGCGTAATCCACGATCAAGCCGCTGTGTTTGCCGGGAAAGACGCGGTTCGCCCGCGCGATCGTTTGCATGAGCGTGTGATTCCGCATTGGCTTGTCGAGGTAAATGGTCGAGCAGCTCGGCGCATCGAAACCGGTCAGCCACATTGCGCAGACGAAGACGAGGCGAAGCGGGTCGTCGGGATCTTTGAACTTCTCGTCGAGCGCTTCTGAATGCATGCGCTTCCGGTGCGGGACGATGTCGAACCCGAGCTTCGCCATCTGCTCGATCTCGTTTTGCGCGGGCGAGACGATCAACGCCATATCGGTGCTCTTCAGAGCGAGCCGGTCGTTCAAGAATCGAACCCGTTCGGGATCCGATTCTTTGAAACTCGTGAGCTTCATCAGCTCTTTTTCCATCCTGGCATTCTCCGCCTCCCAATGGCTCCGCACCTTCACATACATCTTGAGCGCGGTGGCCTTGTCGATCGAGACCACCATCGCTTTGCCTTGGAAGCCGCGTCCGAGAAAATGGCTGACGATGTCTTTCGCGACCTTCTCCAGCCGGTCGTCGCGCGTGATGATGTGATACTGCTTGCCGAGTTGCCGTTCGAGCTGCTTCTCGGCCTCCTCATCCAGCTCGGCTTCCTCGATTAACGCATAGATATCCTCGTTCAGGTCCGGATTCTTAAGGTGCAGCTCGGGCGTACGGTTTTCGTAGAAGAGCGGGACAGTCTCGCCATCCTCGACCGACTGCTGGAAATCGTAGATCGAGACGTAATCGCCGAAGACTTCGCGGGTCCGTTCTTCGCCGGCGATGAGCGGGGTGCCGGTAAAAGCGAGGAACATCGCCTTCGGCAGCGAGGCCGGCATGTTGAGCGCGAGCGTGTCGTATTGGCTCCGATGCGCTTCATCGGTCAGGACGATGACGTCGGGTCGATCGCTCAGCACTTCCGGCTCGAGAAACTTCTGAATCAGCGTGAAGACGTAGCGATGATTGCCGCGCAATAGCTCGCGCAACTGCGCGCCGCTCTGCGCGTGGCACTCGTCGCCTTCGTGTTGCGTCACCGCTCCCGTCGCTTTGAAGGTCTTGGCAATCTGGTTGTCCAACTCCGTGCGATCAGTCACGACAACGAAGGTCCAGTTACCGGCAATTTTGCGCAGGACCTTCTGCGAGAAAAACACCATCGAAAAACTCTTACCCGAGCCCTGCGTCTGCCAGAACACACCGGCGCGGCCGTGCCCAGCCTTTCGCGCCTTCAGCATCGAGGCGATCGAGTTGTTTACGCCGAGCACCTGATGGTTTTGCGCCAGAATTTTCACCAGGCCGCTCTTGTGCTCGGAGAAAAGGGTAAAGTTTTCAACCAGATCGAGCAGCCGCGCCGGCTCGCAGACGCCGCGCAGCATAACCTCGAGCGAGACGCGGCGCGGTTCATCCTCGCGCTCGACGCGTTTCCACTCCGCCATTCTCTCCCAATTTGCGGTGATCGTCCCGACGCGGCTCTCGGTGCCGTTTGAGGCGATGATGAGCGCGTTATACCAAAACAACGCCGGGATACCGTTCAGCGGATGCTTGTAGCTCGTGATGTTTTCGTCGAACGCCGCGCGGGCCGGCACCCCGGGCTTTTTGAATTCGATCAACACCAACGGCAACCCGTTGACGAAACCAATCAGGTCAGGCCGGCAGGTATAGAGCGGTCCGGTGATCGTCATCTGGCTCACGAGCAGAAAATCGTTTGCCGCCGGATCGTTCCAGTCGATCATTCTGACGCGCTCCGTCTTTTGTCCCCCGCGCTCGCGGTCGGGGACATTCACCTGCACGCCGTCCTTGAGCAGTTCGTAAACTTCACGGTTCGCCGCCGCGGGAAGCATGGCGGAGCGGTCGCGAGAGAGTTGATCGACCGCCGCCGTGATCGCTTCGGCCGGGAGCAAGGGATTGAGCTTCGCCAACGAACTGCGCAATCTCGTCTCCAAGACGACTTCCGCGCTCGTCTCGCGCTGCAACGTTCCGCTCGGGCCAAAGATTTCTTCCCGCGCAGAGATCGTGATCCAGTCCAGGTCAGCGAACAGCTCAACCGCCGGTTGCTCGATGAGCAGATCTTCGGTGTAGACGTGAGCGCTCATTCCATCAAATACCCGTCAAATACCCAAGCGGTTGGTTTTGTGATGGTTGCAATCGGTTGAGTGATCACGGGTTACCTTTCAGCAAGAACTCATGCCCAAATCGGCAGATACTCGGCATATTTGCGCGATGTATTTTCAGGGTCCGCTCGTTTGATGAGCTTTTTGTCCACTGCTTCCTGAATCAACGCGGAAACCATCGACCTTTGTTTCTCAGGCATTTTTAAACGCTCGCGCAGCGATGTATTCGTGAGCGTACTGTCGGAATAATGCCTTAAAACCGCGTGTTGGTAGCAAGCCTCCAGCCGCTCGCGCACAGCCATCCGGGCGAAGGTGCGCGGCGCGAAAAGCGTCACTTTGAAGTGATTTGGTCCCGCGTCGAATTTCATCGGCGGCAGACCATAGAGTTCGATTTGTAGTCCCGCCTTGAGGAGTCCCGAACCACGTTCTTCGCAAATTTTATAGCGACGGAAGGCACGGGCCAGGAGTTCATTTCGCGACTCCGGTTGAGTCCCGATCAGTCGGTCGAGCCGTTTCGAGGGCAGCAAGCCGCCGGGATTCGAGATTTCAATTCGGTCGTCGAAAATCTCAATCAGTGGACCAGTGCCGGTGATCGAAAAGTCCTGATGAATGAGCGCATTTGCGATTAGTTCGCGCAGCGCAATCTCAGGATACATCGTGCGTCTGACGCGCAGGGCTTTCTCGATCACCTCGCTCTGCGGCAGCAACGTCGTTACGTTCTGCAGAATGGCTTGGAAGGTCGTCGCATAGCCACGACTTCCTTCGCGCTCCTGCTTCGTCTTCGCTTTGTTGACGCCGTCATAGACTACGATGCGCACTGCTTTCCGACTCAGATCGGGGAAGTCTGCCAGCTTTCGAGCGGCGGCAATCGCGCCGAGATTCGTCACGTAAGCGCCGCCTGCCGGTTCCACCGTCACAAACCGTTCGCCCGCCATCCACGTCAGCATCTCTTCCGCCGTCGTAGGAAGCGGGCGCTCCAGCATCGTCAGAATCGGCTCACCATTGAGCCTCGAGACGACTTCCGCATCGGTCAGCAGCACCGAGGCGTGCAGCTCTTCCCAGCGCGGCGTGCGGCTGTGCAGCATCATTGTCCCGATTTCCTGCCGCGACGCGCGGCGCGTGGTGCCGCCGGAGCGAATGAAAGCGTGATCGAGGCTCTTCCCGCGCAGATGCACCGGCTTCACCGCGGACTCCGGCACATGGATGAACAGCAGCCGGATGCCTTCGTAGCTCTCGACTCCATGATCCAGCGCGAGGGGCGGCTCCAAGCCTTCCCGTCCGAGATTTGCGAGATGATTGACGGTCTTCTCGACCGTCGCCTCGTCCACGCTCGCCGGGATGCCCGTGTTATCGATGCCGAAGACGAGAAACCCGCCGCCCGCCTGATTGGCGAACGCCGACAGATGCTCCGTCAGTCGTTTCTTGTCGGGCGACAGCGCAGCTTTCCAGTCCAGCTCATTGAGTTCGTGCCGCGGCGGCTCCAGGCTCGCATTGAGCAACGCGAACGCTCTGGTTAGCCAGTTTTTCATCGTTGGACGTTCCTACTTAAATAAGAAGATGTTCACAATGAGAATGTTACGACGCACGGCGCGCATCGGCTTAAATAAGCTAAGCGCTTCGGTTTTCATGCGCGCCGAATCATCTCCGCCCCATCCGCCTCCAGGCGGCCTTCGCGAAGGAGGCCGTTGATGAGGGAACGGGCGGTGTCTTCGATCACGGGGCCGGTGCGGGCGAAGCCGAGCCAGCGGCAGAAGTCGCGCGTGGCAGTGTCGCGGTCGATCCAGGGACGGCCGATGGCGGCGAGGAATTGCTGTTTGAGGAAGTCGCGGTCGAGATCGGTGATGGAGCGGGCGCAGAGGCGCAGGGTGCCGTCGATGTTTTCGAGGATGCCGCGGCGGGCGGCGGTGAGCAGGTCGCCGTGCAGGACTTCCTGAATCCGCGCGCCGGTTCGGCGGTAGCCGAGGGCGCGGGCTACGTCGCGGATGGCGTCGTCGCGCGGGCGGGGCGGACCTTCGCTGAAGACCTGCCGTATGATTTGGAGCACGTCGGTGCGCTCGGTCTGGTGGATCGGCATTGGCGTTTCGTCCGCGTGCTGGGCGGGTGAAGGATGGCTGTTGCCGGCGCGCTCGACTTGCCAGGGCGGCGCTTCTTCCGCCACGGGCAAGTCGGGCTCCTCGCTCGCGAAATCCGTTTCGGCAGGCGGC
>JBBSUP010000016.1:0-42063 GCA_038234295.1 Chthoniobacterales bacterium | reverse complement strand
CTGAAAGGCTTCGACTCGCGCGTCTCCACTTTTTACCTGCTCCTCGGCATCGGCTCCGCCCTTTGTGCCGGCATGGCTTACAACCTCGTGCGCCGATTGCGCGAGCGCGAGGCGCCCATCGTTGTCGTGCTCCATTTCCAGCTCGTCGGCATCGCCGCCGGGCTCCTCTTCATCCTCTTCCGCTGGCAAACGCCCTCACCCTGGGAATGGCTTAGCCTGGTCATGTGCGGCGTCCTCACTCAGGTCGGCCAGATCTGCCTGACGAAATCCCTCCAGTCCGAGCGCATCGCCCAGGTCGCGGTGTTGAACTACCTCGGCCTGCTCTACGCCTTGATCTTCGGTGTCACCCTCTTCGGCGAACGCTACACGCTTCAGACCGTCCTCGGCATTTCGTTAGTCATCGCCGGCGTCATCCTCTCCATCCTCTTCGGAAAGCCGAAAACGCCCGAAGTGATCGAGGAGTCAGAAACGGCGATGGTGTGACTGGCGGGAAAGTCCGAGTCGCGAGGGCGAATGGTTCGTAGGCGGTTAAGAAGAAGAGCCCGCCAAGAACTTCGGATTCACCCCTGTCCTCAATGTCACTCAGGTGGCTGGATCCTGAGACCGGACCCCGATCAATTCAGCGGCTGGATGTTCGATTCCAGTGTCGAGCGTGGCCAGTTTCCACCCTTGCACATCGGCTAGTTCAGCAAGGTAGATGTCAGTGGTCTTTCGGGCCGAGCTGGCTACTGGACCATCGAGAGCGCGCCGGTCACACGGAACAAAGACCGGTTGCTCGGTTTCGATAAACTCCGCCAGAGTGGCGCGCGCATCACCCATCGAAACGCCGAGCGCGCAAACGACGCGAAGAAAGCCAAGCTCAGTGATAGGCAAAGAGCGAGAGCCTTCCCGGCACGCCATGTTACCACCGTCTCGTGATGCTCATGATTCTCGACCAGATAAGCTACCAGTGCCGAAACGTCGAGTAGCCAGGTCACGGAAATTCGGTCAGAATCGCATCGATATCGGCCTGTCGAATCACCCGCGGCGCACTTAGGAGCAAGCGTCCCGTCGGGCGTCGGGTCACGAAGCCAGATGTTCCTCGAAAGCCCGCACTCTCGACGCTTTGCACACGCCGCAACACTTCCCGTCGCTGTTCGGGAGTTAGCTTTGGAATTTCCGCTAAGACCTCCGCGAAACTCATAAGAGGAGTCTAGCAGGCCACGAAAGGCTGAACAAGCTTCACGGCCGACTCGGCCTGAGTAATCCCGAACGGCGTCCGCCTAGTCTGGAATCTCCGCCTCGACGAGCTGCGCGAGGAGGGTGAGGGACTCTTGCCAGCCGAGATAGCACATTTCCGGTGGCATCGCCGCGGGGAGTCCTTCCTGCTCGATCGTTAGCTCGGTGCCGCAGAGGACCTCTTTCAGGCTGATCGTCGTGATCATCTCGCCGGGCATGCTTGGATCGTCGAAGTTGTCCGTGTGACGGATGCGTTCGTGCGGGACGAGCTCGAGATACTCGCCGCCGAAAGAGTGACTCGCGCCGGTCGAAAAGTTCGTGAACGACATCTTGAAGGCGCCGCCGACTTTCGCTTCGAGGTGGTGGACTTTGCCGGTGAATCCGTGAGGCGGAAGCCATTTTACCTTGGCGTCCGGGTCGAGGAAGGCCCGGTAAATCTTCTCGGGCGTGGCGCGGATGACGCGGTGAAGCCGGATAGTGTTCGTGGACATGGAAAGAGACTGCTAGGGGTGAGTGCCGCGCGCAACTGCGGCGCCGGAACCTATCCGGCAGACAATCACCGGCGGTTCCAATTTCGAATTATCCATGGGCGCGACGCACTAAAACGAGCACTGAAGAGGGAGTTTACATATGATCAAAGGAAGCAATTTAATCGGCCGCAGCGTGGTGGACATGGATGCGGCGCAAAAGCTGGGGAAGGTGAAGGAAATCATCGTGCAGCAGGATGGCGAGCGCGTGGCCGGTTTCGTCGTGACGCACGCCGAAAACATTCTCGGCAGCGGGGGCACCCGGCGTTCGATCCCCGCCTCGGCCCTGAATGCGATCGGGCCGGATGCAATCACCGTGCATGGCCGCGGCGTCGCGGAGGAAGCTGCGAGCGAGCTCGACACGCTGCCGCGGATGTCGGACGTGACCGGCCACAGGATGATGACCCAAAGCGGCCGGCTCCTCGGCACGATTGATGACCTTCTGGTCGACCCAACCGACGGATCGATCGTTGGCTTCACGGTCGGTGAGGACATTAAGAGCAAGCTCGGAAACATGTTTAGCACCGACCGGAATCACACCGCGGGCTACGTGCGCGCCGATGCGGATCTGCAGGTGGGAGAGGATCTCATCGTCGTGCCCGATGACGCCTTCGTCGCGGGCGACCCGGAGGCACTTACCCGCGAGTCGGAGGCGACAGCACGTTCGGCGGACCCAAGTGCACAGATTCGTGGCTGGGCGAGTGGACCGAGCGACGGGGCACCACGCAAGAGCCTCTGGAGTCAGCGCACGGCCCCGAACAAAACGAGCACCGGTTCGGATGAAGTAGAGGGCTGGATCCCGGGCGATTTTTCCCACTCGGTGAGTGGCGAGTCGCCATCAACAAGAAACGCGAGCCCTCCACCGTTCGTCGATCCAGTGCCGCCCTCAGCGCCTTTTCCAGAAAACTGGGAGTAAGTCGAATTCGCTAAAGCACGACCACGCGATAAAAAGCGCTGTGACGCGCCGAGCCCGCCGGTCTGGCTACCGTCGTCTGTCCGAACTGGCTCCGAATTCCCAGTCACCCTCGGCGCCCGGCCGCGGCGATATGATGGCGCAGCAGTTCCCACCCGCCCGCGCAGTCGCGCGAGATAAATCAGCCGTGAGACCGATTAATGCTTTAATTCACGTATAATTCGAGCGGCTGCCTCTCTCCTCCGCGGCGAATTACGAGAGTTTGACCGTTCCGGCCCTGGGATACAGGGGCCGCGGTGAGGTCAGCTTTTTCTCGTGTCCTCCAAGAGACCATTCCCGCGCTGTGCCCCTCTGGGTGAGCCGGAGAATCAACCATCAACACAACTGACTTATTATTATGAACTATCGCACTTATGCATTTCGTCTCGGCTTCCTGCCCAGACTCTTCCTCGCGCTCGCCCTCGTGGCGGGCGGCACCATTCGGTCTCACGCGCAATCGCTCGGCTCCGCCGAGACGTTCGGCGTGCTCGCCGCCACGACCGTGACCAATACCGGAGCCAGCCAGATCAACGGAAATGTCGGCGTGAGCCCAGGCTCGGCCATCACCGGTTTTCCGCCGGGGCAGATCAGCAATGGCGCGCTGCACGCGGCAGATCCGACGGCGACCCAGGCGCACGCGGATCTGGCGACGGCTTACACCGCTTTCTCCAGCCTTGTCTCGCCGCCGGCCAATAATCTCAGCGGTCAGGATCTCGGCGGCAAAACGTTGACTCCGGGAGTCTATCATTTCGACACCTCCGCTACCTCAGGCGGCATCCTCACGCTGGATGCGCAGAACGATCCGAGCGCGGTCTTCGTGATCCAGATCGGGACGACTCTGATCACGACCGGCGCCTCGTCGGTGGTGCTCATTCACCAGGCCGATCCGCGCAACGTCTACTTCCAGGCAGGCACAGCCGTGACCCTGGGCAGTGGCAGCAGTTTCGTCGGCAACCTTCTGGCCGGAACCTCGGTGACGGCGGTCGGCGGGACGAGTGTTCTCGGTCGACTGCTGGCTTTGACCGCCGCGGTGACAATGGATACGAATACGGTGACTTATCCGGGAGTATCCGACCCGACCCCTACCCCCACACCGACACCTACGGCTACAGCTACAGCTACTCCTACACCTACACCCTCCGGGACACCGAGCCCGACCCCGACACCCCCTCCGGTAGGTCCCGCGCAGTTACTGAACATCTCCACCCGTCTCGACGTGCAGAGTGGCGAGAATGTTTCGATCGCCGGCTTCATTATCACGGGGGACGGGACCAAGAAAATCATGGTCCGGGGCATCGGCCCTTCCCTCGTCGGCTTCGATAACGTCCTCGCAAATCCCATGCTGGAATTGCATGGGTCGGATGGTTCGCTCATCGTCACAAATAAGAACTGGAAAGACACGCAGAAGACAGCGATCGAGAAGAGCACCATTCCTCCTACCAACAACCTCGAATCGGCGATCATCGCCACTCTCGCTCCGGGTAACTATACCGCGGTGCTGAGCGATCAGAACGGAGGCTCAGGTGTAGGTCTTGTGGAAGTGTACGACCTGCAAACCACCTCCGGTTCTGCCCTGGCTAATATCAGCACGCGTGGAGCGGTCGGAGCTGGCAGCGAGGTGATGATCGGCGGCTTCATTCTGGGAAATGGCGCGGATAGCGAACGAGTGCTCGTACGCGCCATCGGGCCTTCTCTTACCGGTGTGGCCAATCCCGTAGCTGACCCGACCCTGAGCCTCGTCGATGGCAACGGCGTCGTCGTCCGCTTCAACGATAACTGGCAGGACGACCCAAGCCAGGCCGCTCTCATTCTCGCCACCGGCGTCCCGCCCTCGAACCAGCTCGAGTCAGCGGTCGTGGCGCTCCTGCCGCCGGGAGCTTATACCGCGATCGTCTCCGGAAATCAGGGAGGCACCGGTATCGCCCTCGCCGAAGTTTACCACCTCGTCCCCTGACCCCGCCCTGCCAGATCTACCCCAACGAGGTTAACTTCGTTGGGGTATTTTTCTTTTTGGGCCGGCTCTGAGATCCATCGACAAACCGGACCTGCGGAAGCATGTCCCTCCGGAGGCAGGCGCTTCCGCTGTCCAGTTTTGCGCGGTGAGCCCACGCCCCTTCCCTGCGCTTTTCAAACGCCATCGACTCAGCGACTGTCCCACGCTTTCCATTCCTTTCCACGCATGCAGACCATCGTCATCGGCCACAAAAATCCGGATATGGATTCGATCTGTTCGGCCATCGCTTACGCGCATCTGAAGCGCGTCACTGGGATGCCGAACGTCGTCGCCGCGCGCGCCGGGCATACGAATGAGCGGATCGATTTTGCGCTCCACAAGTTTGGGGTCGAGGCGCCGGTTTTCCTGAGCGACCTCTCCGATCGCGTGAGCGACGTGATGGAGCGCGACGTGATCAGCGTCCACGCCGACTCGACGGTTTACGACGCGATTCATCTCCTGGAGAAACGCCGTCTGCGCGGTCTCCCGGTGGTCGATGAAAATAGGCGACTGCTCGGTCTGCTCTCGGCTTTTAAGATCAGTCACCATCTCTTCCCGCCGCGTGAGGAAGCGGCCACCGCGCGCATGATCACGGCGCCGTTGCCGAGCATCGTCGAGACCTTCGGCGGCAAAGTCATCACGGGAGAATTGCCTAACGAGACCGCGGAATACCTGCTCATGATCGGCGCGATGAAGGCGGAGACTTTCTCCGCGCGCCTGCAACACCAGCAGCCCGCGCAGCTCGTGCTTTTCGTCGGCGATCGCGACGATATTCAGCTGCTCGCGATCGCGGCGAAGGTGCGCGCGATCATCGTGACCGGCGGGCTCGCGATCGCTCCCGCGGTGCGCGACGCGGCCGAGGCGGCGGGCGTCGCGCTCGTCGCTTCGCCACACGACACCGCGATCACGGTCGACCTCGCGCGCGGAGCAGTGCGGGTGGAGCGGATGCTGGAGAGCGAGTTGGTAAGTTTTACCCCGGACACGTTGCTCGACCAGGTGCGCGAAGTGGCGACGCACTCGCCCGCGTTTGTCTTTCCGATCGTCGATGAAGAGAACGTGCTCGTCGGGATTCTCGCGAAGAGCAACCTGCTCAAGCGCGCCGAGCGCCAGCTCATCCTCGTCGATCACAACGAGCTCTCCCAGGCCGTAAAAGGCGCGGACAAAGTGCGCATCGTCGAGATTCTCGATCACCATCGGATCGGCGGGTTCGCGACCGATTCGCCGATTCTTTTTTGGAATAGCCCGGTCGGCTCGACGAGCACGATCGTGGCGAATTGCTATGAGCAGGCCGGGATCGCGCCGCCGCCGCACCTCGCCGGGCTGCTCATGGCCGGGTTGATCTCTGATACCCTAAATCTCAGCTCCCCCACGACGACCGATGTCGACCGCCGCGTGCTCGGCGAGCTGGCGAAGATCGCCGGGGTCGAGCCGCGCCGATTGGCGGAAGAAATCTTCTCCGTCGGTTCGCCGCTTTTGACCATGACGCCGGAGCAGGTCATCACCGCGGATTGCAAGGAATACGACGAAGACGGCGTGCGCTTCACGGTCTCGCAGGTCGAAGAGCTAAGCTTCTCGCACTTTCCCGAAAAACAGGAGGCGCTGCTCGCCGCGCTCGAGGCGCACTACCGGAGCAAGCGCCTCTATTTTGCGGCGCTCCTCGTCACCGACATCAACACGCAAACTTCGCTCCTACTGTGCTTTGGCGAACCGGAGTTTCTGCACCGGATCGATTTCCCGGCGCAAGGCCCCCACATCTGGGAACTCGCGGAAGTCGTCTCGCGGAAGAAGCAGTTGCTGCCCTACCTGCTGCAATGTCTCGCAGCGGATGGCGGAGGTCGTTAGGGCGACGGGGCCGTCGTCGTTAGGCCAGCGGGCCCGAGCGACTGCTTCGCTTTCGCGACCTGCGGACTCAACGGAAAACGCGTGACGAAATCGCGCGCCGCGGCTTCGGAGCGCGCCGGGTCGTGGAGCAGATCGACGAAGAGACTGATCTGGTTGAAGAGACTGTTCTCGTGCTGCGGATTTTGCTTTTGCGCCATCTGGTATTGCTCGAGCGCCTGCTCCGGTTGCCCGAGAAAACGGTAACAATTGCCGAGATCGGTCCGGACATCGGCATTATCGATCCCGCCCGCGATGGCCTGCTGGTAATGCTCGATCGCGTGCGCCCAATTTTGCTGATCGTAATTCCAATTCGCGAGCACGCGCGCGCCTTCCGCGGGCGGCAAGGTGGAGACGTCAGGCGCCTGCGTTAACCCTGGCGAGGCGACTCCGTTCCCCGCGGTCGGAGGGAGAAAATTTTGAATCACCGGCGCCGGCGCGCGTGCCGAAACGCGCAGGAGCAGCCAGGTCGTCCCGACCCCGAGGCCAAACGCGAGCAGGAGAAAAAGTGGCAGCCGCCATGGCGACGAACGGGCGGGCGTGGCTTTGCGTGGGCGATTCGGCATCGAGCGGCAAAGGAAACTGAATCCGGCGAAAAGGCGAATCCGCGCGCGCCGAAACTGATCGCGGGATAATTTGCTTGCCTCACCCGGAGGCGCGCCGGGTATCGTTAGGCGTATGAAACTCTTCGGGCGAATCTTGAAATGGGGCGTGACCCTTTTGCTCCTGCTGCTTGTGTTGCTCGCCGCGGCGATCACCTTCGCCTACTGGCGCTCCGATAACCCTTGCGACCAGCTCAGCGCGTCGCCGCACGACCCGATGAACGCAATGATCTACTGCGACTACGGCCCGCCCGACGTGCTGCATTTGCGGCAAATCGAGAAGCCGGTGCCGAAGGATGACCAAGTCTTGATCAAGGTGCACGCTGCTTCAGTGAATCCGTTTGAATGGCATTTTCTGCGCGGAGTCCCCTACGTCATGCGGCTAGACGTTGGCCTGCGCAAACCGAAGTCGCCGCGGCTCGGCACCGATGTCGCGGGCGAGATCGCCGCGATCGGGAAAAACGTCACTGCCTTCAAGCCGGGCGACCAGGTTTTCGGCGCCTGCGACGGTGCGCTTGCCGAGTATTGCCTCGGGAAAAACACGCTCACGGCGAAGCCTGCGAACGTGACCTATGAGGAAGCTGCCGGTGTTCCCATCGCCGGAGTCACGGCTCTGCAGGGCTTGCGCGGGAAGGGCCATCTTCAGGCCGGCCAGAAGGTCTTGATCAACGGCGCGTCCGGCGGCGTCGGCACTTTTGCCGTGCAGATCGCGAAACATTTCCGGGCCGAGGTCACCGGCGTCTGCAGCGGTCGGAACGCTGAGATGGTCCGCGGGCTCGGGGCCGATCATGTGATCGATTACACGAAGGAAGATTTTAGTCGCGGCCCGGAACGCTACGATCTGATCCTCGACTGCGTCGGCACACAGCCGCTCGGGAATTTCAAACGCGCGCTGAAACCGAACGGCATCTGCGTGCTCATCGGCGGCGGCAGCCCCGACGAAGGGCACTGGATCGGCCCGCTCGCGCGACCGCTCCAGGCGATGCTGACCGCGCCGTTCCGGAGCCAGAAGATGACGATGTTCATGGCCGACCTGAACCGGGATGATCTCAAGCTTCTCGGCGAGCTCATGCAAAGCGGCGCGGTGAAGCCGGTGATCGATCGCACCTACAACCTCGCGCACACCGCGGACGCGTTGCGCTATGTCGAGAAAGGGCACGCGCGCGGGAAAGTCATCATCACGGTGCCGTGACGGAGCCGGCGTTCATAAACCTGGCCGCGTATCGGTTTGCGCCGCTGCGCGAACTGCGGGAGCTGCAAGCCGTGCTGCGCGAGTTCTGCGGCGCGAGCGGGATGCGCGGGACGATCCTGCTCAGCCCAGAGGGCATCAACGTCTTCGTCTCCGCGCCGCGGGCGGTGATCGATCAGCTTCTCGTTAGGCTACGAAGAGTTCCGGGCCTGGCGGACCTGCGCGGGAAGGAAAGCGCGAGCGAAGAGCAGCCGTTCAATCGGATGCTCGTGAAGATCAAGCATGAGATCATCGCGTTCGGCGTTGCCGGAGTGGACCCGGCGCGTCGTCCCGCCCCGCGCGTGGCTCCGCGCGAGCTCAAGCAATGGCTCGATGAAGGCCGCACCGTGACCCTGCTCGACACGCGCAATTCCTACGAAACGGATCTCGGAACCTTCCGCGGTGCGCGCACGCTTGGTCTTGATCATTTCCGCGAATTTCCCGAGGCCGTTGCGGCTTTGCCTAACGAGTTGAAAGATGCGCCGATCGTGACTTTTTGCACAGGCGGGATTCGTTGTGAAAAAGCCGCGCCGCTGTTGGAGCTGCACGGGTTCACCAAGGTCTTCCAACTCGATGGCGGCATCCTCCGTTACTTCGAAGAATGCGGCGGCGCGCACTACGAGGGCGATTGCTTCGTCTTCGACAAGCGGGTCGCGCTCGATGCCTCGTTGCGCGCCACTGGCGCCGCGCTTTGCTTCGTTTGTCAGATGCCGCTCACGCCCGCCGAGCAGAAAGATCCTCGCTACGTCGAGTCCATTTCCTGCCCGCACTGTGCGCAGACCCGCAAAAAGTCGACGCGTGCCTAACGAGTGGATGCCGCAATCGGCTCGTGCTAGACCGGCATCAGGTCCGAGATCCGCTTGGGTTCTTCGCCTAGCCATTCGGGATTCTGCGCGGTGGAGTCAAAGATCGAGCGCGTCTTAAAGAGCTCGTATTCACCTTTGGCGGCCGCCTCTTTTGTCTTCGCGAGGAGCTGCTCACGTTCCTCCGCACTTAGTGGTGCGAAGTCTCGCGCCACCTCGCAAGCCTGATCGAGTATCTCCATGCTATCTATGCCGGTGATGACCACCGACGTCGGTTCACTTAGCGCGTAGCGCAGGCATTCCCGCGCCGTAACTGTCTTCGACTTCAAAATGATGCCGTTGCCCATCGACTTCATCCCGAGCACACCGATCCCTTCACGCACGAGCTCCGGCACGACTAGCTTCGCAAAACTGCGGTAGTGCGCGTCCATCACATTGATCGGCATCTGCACGGTGTCGAACTTGAAGCCGTTCTCGCGCGCGACCGAAAGCATGTGGAGATGCACGTGCGGATCCTTATGACCCGTGAAACCAATGAAGCGCAACTTACCGGCGTCGCGCGCCTCGAGCATCGCCGCATTCGCGCCTTCCGGATCAAACACCCGATGCGCGTCGTCGAAGCGAATGATCTCATGATGCTGCACGAGATCGATGCAATCGACCTGCAAACGTTTCAGCGACTCCTCGTTGTTTCGTCGCTTCCTTCTTCGTGCGCCCATCGATTTTTGTCATCACGAACGCCTTCTCGCGATAGCCCTCGCGGAGTGCGTTCCCAAGGCGTTTCTCGCTTTCGCCTTTGTTATAATCCCAGGAGTTATCCATGAAATTGATCCCGCGCTCGATCGCCGTGCGCACGATCCGCGTGGCGAGTTTCTCGTCCACGTCTGGAAGGGCGAGATGCCAGCCGCCGACGCCAATGCACGAGACGCGTTCCCCGGTGCTGCCGAAATCGCGGTAAGGAATTTCCGGATTCGAACTCATAAGGATGGAAACGCATCTCCCGACGCAGTTGGCGGTAGCGTGCTTGTCACCAAGGTCGGCTTTGAGGGCGTCTAAAAACTCGTGTCATCCCGAGCGGAGCCCCCGCGGAGGCGGGGCGGAGTCGAGGGATCCCGTGGCGAAACCTTTAAGCTCACTCCACGGGATTCCTCGACTGCGCTCCGCTCCGCTCGGAATGACACGAGTTTTTAGACGCCCTCTAAGCCGGCAGGGCGAATGAAACAATCTCGTTCGCGGCCCGATGATTGGACCAGAATCGCGCGCCGTCATACGCCAGCGAACGCGACGCATACGGAATAACCGCCACGTCTTCGATCGCTGGCTTCCCGGCGGCTGGATCGAGCCGGGCGAGTCGCCATTCCTCGGCCTTGCCGGGGGCATCGTTGTGCTCATGGCCGCGCACGACATAGAGCGTGCCGCCGACAAAAGTATGACCGGACACTTCCGCGCCGACCTGAATGGTGCGACTAATTTTTCCGTCGTCGTCGACCTGGTGAATTTCACCCTTATACCACTGACTGAAGTAAAGAGTCTTACCGTCAAAACTCAGGTAGGAACCTGCGAAGTCGGGGCAGGCGAATAACTTCTCAAAGCCTCGCTCCGGGCGATAACTGTAGATATAGCGATCGTCATTTAGCCCTTTTCCGACCGTAAAGCGCCAGCCTTGGCCGGTCGCGACCGCCGCCCAGACCACGCCCGGCGGATCCAGCTCTTGCCGCACTTTTCCAGTTTCCGGCTCAATCTGCTGGAGCGTTCCCAGGTCGCGCGAGCTCAACCAGAGCTCTCCACCCATCCAGGCTAATGCCTGGGGCGTTGTCACCGGCGACGCATACCGTCGCATCTCGCTGATCTCTTTCATGCGCGAACCTAACACGATCCCGGCGACGGCAAGACTGCGAGCGCATGCCGGCGTCGTGCGGAAAAGCCCCAGCTGAAGGCGCGAATCCTGTAGACGCCTCCCTCTGGGAGGCGCGGGCATCGGCGTCACCGGTCACGAGAAAACCCCGTTCAAATCTGCGTTTCGCAGAGCGAAACGTCGACAGTTTTGCGGCATCACGCTGCCCGGTCCTCGACGAGTTTAACTGGTGCCGCAGCGCTGCCCCCAGGCCGCCGCGAGGGCTCGCGCGCCGCCAAACACGTCCAAGCACGCGTCTCCACCCGATAACCCTCCGACAGCAAACAATTATAAACTATGAAGACACTCACACTAAAAGTTATCCTCGGCCTCGCCGTCGTCACCAGCTTCGCCGCCTGCGATTCCAAGCAGGAAAATGCCCGCGAAGACGCAGTCGAGAAAAAAGCTGACCAAATGGAAGAAAAAGCCGACGGCGTCCGCGACCAGACCGAGAACAAGGCCGACGCAATCGAAGAGAAGAAGTCGATGGATAAAACCGAGACGACCAATTCTCAGCTCGAGAACAAAGCCGACGCGACTCGCAATGCGGGTGAAGCGAAGGCCGATCAGATGGAAGAAAAAGCCGACGCAGTTCGCGACCAATCGCCGGTCCCCACTCCGTAGGATTCGCCGTAATCTACGCCGCGGGCGCTCTCATAGGTGGCGCGCGGCGTAGAGTTGCGGGCCCGGCCGGCGCCCCTGCCGCCCGGAGGCGCCCGATTCCCAGTCCCCCAGCGAAATCAATCGGCCGGCTGCATTTGCTGCATCGGAAGGCTTGAGCCTAGCGGGCCGGTCCGCTATTTTCGCTCGATATGCATCGCGACTATCAACGCTGGTATTCACCCCGTCTCAATCGCGACATGGGCGTCGTCGTTTACGGCCACTTCGGCATGCCCATCCTCGCCTTCCCCACGAGTGGAGGGGACGAATGGGAGCAGGAAGGCCAGGGAATGATCCGCACCCTCGGCCCTTATCTCGAGGAAGGACGCATCCGCATCTTCTCGATCAACGGGGTGAACAACGATTCGTTTCAGAACAAGAGCGCGCACCCCTTCCATCGCAGCTGGCTCCAGGCCCAATACGATGACTACGTCACCAGCGAAGTGTTTCCGTTCATCGACTCCCAATGCCAGACCGGCGGGATCCCAGTCACGACTTATGGCGCCTCCCTCGGCGCCTTCCACGCGGCGAACACTCTTTTCAAACATCCCGACCGGGTGAAGCGCTGCTACGCGCTCTCCGGCGTCTACGACATGCGCGATTCCATGGATGGGACATATGACGATAACTTCTACTTCAATAATCCCGTCGATTACATGGCGAACCAAAGTGACCCTTGGTTTCTCCATCAGCTCGCAAGTTGTGACATTCATCTGGCGACCGGTTGCGGAGCCTGGGAAGTGCCCGGCCCCACCTATCGGATGGCCGAAGTGCTCAGCCGCCGCGGCATCGCGCATCACCTCGACGATTGGGGCCCGAAAGGCGGCCACGAATGGCCTTACTGGCATCACCAGATGTGGGAATACGTCGGAGCACACTTCTAGGGAAGCTATCCGCCGGAGCGCCGTCCAAGCCGATCCTCGGATTGGTGAGGGGCGTCGGCGGAGACAGCTTCGGCGTCGGGTTGCATGGCACTCGCACGCCTGGTAGGCGCGGCTGCGTTCTGGAACTAAACCCGGAGCGAGCCCCGGAAGGCCCTTCCGCTATAGTATGAGTCCGCGCCATTGTGTCCGACAAAAACGCGCCGTAACGGCGATCGCAGTAGAGTGCGCCGCCGAGCTTTCTGATCTCAGCGGGCGTCTTAATCCAGCTCGATCTTTTCGTATCAAACTCTCCTAGCTTCTGGAGGTCAAAGTATGCTTCTTCGGATAAGAGCTCCACGCCCATGGCCGCGGCCATCCCACACGCGCTTCCCTTTGGCTTATGTTCTTTCCGCGCCGCTAACACTTCGTCGTCGTCTCTTCCCCCGTCAGCGCAAAGATTCGAAGGCTGTCGGGAATGAAGTCGGCCAGCGCATTGCGGTCGAGTTGCACGAACGCTTTTCGTCAAACGGCGATACTCCGGTGAATCCGCAGCGAAACCGCAGCGCGTGGGCCTAAGCGTCACCTGAACGGGGTCGCTTGCTACCCGCCGTCAGCGACGTAGGCTGGCGCCTCGTCGGAGCGCAGTGGTCGTTTCCTCGACTCAAAAAATACATGCTCTACCTTCGCATTGCCCTCCAACTCTTCGTCGCTCTCGGAGTACTCAACGTCTGGCTGCTGCGGGCGGAGAAACCGAGCGCGTACCGTGGAGGGAACGCTCGCAATCTGCGCGAGGAATTCTCCGCTTACGGGTTGCCGCCCGCGATGATGTATCTGGTCGGCGCGATTAAGATCCTGCTCGCCGTTGCCCTCATCGCCGGGATCTGGTTTCCCATGCTCGTTCGTCCCGCCGCCATCGGCATGGGATTGATGATGCTCGGCGCCGTCGCCATGCACGTGAAAATCAAGGACCCATTGCATAAGTCGCTACCAGCCGCGGGCGTCGCACTCCTCTGCGCGCTGATTGTGTTCCTCTGTGGTCGCGTCTAGAGCAATTGCCAAAAATGATTTCCCGCTACGGGAGGGGATGAAGGCATCCCCCGATGGAAGTCAGGTATGCTGCCTGACTCGGCCGACAGGCTTCTAGCCTGTCGGCGCCAAAGTGCGGGCAAGATGCCCGCACGCCGAGTCTGACTTCCTTTCGCCGCCGACGTCGTGCTGATCGTATTCCTTTGCGGGCGCGTCTAGAACGCCGCCCAGCAAAGCCAGCCATTCAGGACCAGGTAGAGCAAAGCCTGCGAGGTCTGCAGCAGACTGTCTCCGATCCGAATTCGCACGCCGACTGCGAGTAGCATCATGAGAGTGAGACCGGCGGCGGCGGCCTGGCCGATCCACGGCAGCTTCAGGCCGACCAGCAAACCGAGCGCCGCGCAGATTTGCAGCGTTCCCACCATCCCCCGTTCCTTCTCGAGATGGTAGCGCACAAACTCGCGCTTCAGATAATCGGAAGAGAAACAAGCCGCGCCGTAAACGAAGAAGGAAACAGCGGAGAACAGGATAAGAGCGATGCGCAGGCACCATCATAGCACGTCGGCTGGTCGATGCGTGGACGCTGACTGGAGGTCGCCTGCCGGTCTGCCGTCAAATCCCCTTTCCTCGGTACAGCTCCGATCGTGCAGCGGCCCGCCGCAACCAAAACCCAGACCGATGCCGCGAGCAGCTTTCGAGGGCTGCTATATTTCCGCGGCATGAGACTCGGTCGAGTAGTAATGACGGACGAGCCGGTCTAGGGCGCTCGCGCGTTCAATTACTCCGTCCATGCGAATCTCATATGACAACATCGCAGCACACGCTACAGTTTCGTGTGACATCCACTCGCCTGATCCGATCTCTGGCGGTCTCCTCGTTGCTGCTGGCATTCAACCTGATCGCAGCCGTCCCGGCATCGCCGGAAAAGACCGGTGTGGCCGTCGGCCAGAAAGCCCCTGGGTTCACGCTCCAAGACCAGAACGACCGCGAGGTTTCTCTCGCCGCGTTGCTCAAGAAAGGCCCGGTCGCGCTCGTTTTTTTTCGATCGGCGGATTGGTGACCCTTCTGCCAAAAGCAGTTGGTTCAACTGCAATCAGATCTTGCTAAAATTCAGGCCAACGGCGCCCAAGTCGCAGCCATCAGCTACGATTCCGCGGATATCCTGAAGCGATTCGCGACGAAGAAATCGATCACTTATCCATTGCTCTCCGACACCGGCAGCAAGACGATCGACGCCTACGGGATTCGTAACAAGGAAGCCACGGGACGCACGAGTGGAATCCCCTATCCTGGCACCTACATCATCGGCACCGACGGCGTGATCCGGGCGAAGCTCTTTCTGGAAGGCTACGAAGAACGCGCGAGCACCGACGCGCTTCTCCAAGCCTTAAAGAGCGCGCATTAACGCGAGCTCGTTAGACCGCCAGTCCCAAGAATTGTCAGCGGTCGGCACAAGCTACCAGACAGCGCGAAGCCTCGGAAGGCCATAAGGAGAGAAAGTCGCCAGCGCATCGCGGTGGGGGCTTGCACGCGCGGCTCCTGTAAAGACGCTGCAGGCTGCCGCCAAAAGTGCGAAACGCACTTACCTCTCCACGTCCGCGGGGCGATCAAGACAAACAGTATAAAATGAGGGACTCATTCTAACTCCCATCATCTTAGAGGACGTCTAAAAACTGGGTCATTCCGAGCGGAGCGGAGCGCAGTCGAGGAATCCCGTGGAGTGAGCTTTCAGGTTTCGCCACGGGATCCCTCGACTCCGTCCCGCGGCCGCGGGACTCCGCTCGGGATGACACGACTTTTGAGACGCCCTCTTGGAGAAGAACCGAGCTGCGCAATTAAGGCATCGCGATCTGACGCCTATACCCGCCCAGTTGGCGACGTAGCTCTCGGGCATTGCTAATCGCGTAACAGTCGCGGTCGTTATTGAAGTAGGCCCACACGCGACTTGCACCGCTGGCTCTGATCCGCCGCGCCCATTCAGCCAATTCATCCGGCGAGTAATCATGCCGATACCAACGCTGCGGGCCGTGAAAGCGCACGTAGATTTCGTCGGCGGTTTTCACCAGTTCGTCTGGCAAACGTGGCCCGCTGCAGGAGCAAAAGATGATTCCGAGTTCTCGAAACGCGGTGAAGACCTTTTCATTCCACCAGCTTGCGTGCCGGAACTCGACGACGTTCCGGCGAGCGGGATCGAGTTGCTCCAGGATCCGGCGAAGTCGCGGAGCAGTATAGCGAAAGCTTGGTGGCAGCTGGAAGAGAAAGCAGCCCATTCGATCTCCCAGCAGGTCCGCGATTTGCCCGAAGTCGCGCACCAGCGTCTTCGTCCCGGTGAAGCGCTTCACGTGCGTAATCAGCTCGCACACTTTCACGGTATAAATAAAGCGCCTGCCTTCGGCCTGTTTCAGCCATCCGCGCACCGTCGCCAGGGTGGGCCACGAATAAAATGGCGCGTTCAGCTCCACCGTATCAAACTGCTCCGAGTAAAACCGGAACCAGGCGGCGCGCGGCAGATCGGCCGGGTAGAATCCGCCCTGCCAGTGCCAGTAATACCAGCCCGAGCAGCCGATGTGACAGTCGCCGGTGGCGGCTTCGTCGCCGGCAGGCCGGAGCTCCGGCGCGCGCTCCCACGCCAGCCGCGCCTCGTGCATTTTTGCGGCGCGCCCAACATTTGCCACGCGTTGCGCCGCCCGCCGCGCCTCGCGACGTGCTCGCCGCTCAACCAGCGTGAGCGCCGGTTTTTCACGATCAGGCATGCTTCACAATCGCCGGAGCAATCACTCGCTCACTCTTGCATCAGGACAAAGTCGCTGCCAGCGGCTTCCCAACGCAAGCGCGCGCTCACTTCAAGAGTCGCCCACTGCCCTTCGCGCGTTTAGTCGCCAGTCGGCGCGCTTGCGCTACCACCGCCCCTGAGCTCCACGTGTGATTCGGCGCGAGGCTCGTTCTTAGACCCGCCGCCCGCATCGTTCGCGTGGTCCAATGATTACAAGTATCCAAACCGGAGTATAGGCCCCGGGCGGCGTAAAACCGACTCGTGCGTCCATACAAGCCCACCCCGATTGCTCTCGCGTTGCCTCTTTCGTCGCGTTGAAAACTCGCGCCGATTTCCCGGCAGAGCGCGTTGAATTCTTCGGCTGTGCACCGAACGCGTACTATATCTCCCCAAGGCAAGGCTCGGTCCAATGGCGGATCCAATCCGACCAGCAGCAGCACGCTCGCGCCCGGCAGAAAGACCGCGTCGAGGGCTGTAAGCACCGTTGGATGCCGGGCCATGTAGAAATCGGCGTCACCCCAACCGATCTCGATATACCGGCACCCGCGGAATGTGCGCTCCACCACTCCGGCGGGCCACACATTTCCCGGGATAGCCGCTCGCTCAACCGTGATGCTGGAATGCAAATGACGACTCGCCACAAAAAAAGCGTGATCGCGGACTCCGCCGCTCGGTCGCTGTAATCTTCCGTTTGCGGAAATGTCCCCATGACTGCCGGCACACGCGCACAAACCCAGCGAAGTCGCTAATAGCAGAAGGACAACCCGATTGAATCTTCTCATCATCGTCTTAAACAGGCGCGCCTGACGATCTGCGCAGGGGGTTAGCGATGCTCCATTTTCAGGAGCACCGGGCTTCCCGTTTTCGATGACATTCTTAACCACGAATTTTCGGCGCCCGACCAGAAGCGATCACCGGCGTCCTACCTCTTACCTGGCGCGGTGCTCGTCAACTCAGGGGACGAGAAAGTCCTGCGATTTCTACCGCCGCCGACATTCTCCGGCCAGTCACAGGCCGAGCCGTAGCCTCGCCGACCGCTGGTCATACTTGCAGCCACGTCCTGCCCGAGCGTATCCGGGAAACCGGCCTCACCGGCAAACCGATCGAAACCGTTAGCGCCACATCGAGTCCAACGAACTCCGCGATCCCGTCGTGATCGATTTATGGAGCGCCTCAACATCGGCTTCCGGAACGCCGCTAGTTCCGCTGATAACATCCTGGGTCTAAAGAAGTCAGGATTGAAATAACGGGTTCTGGGTCAAGAGAGAGCAGCGTAGCTCACGAGGCTTGTCCGCCGCACAGAGTTCGGCCGGTATCGTAGCCAACATGACCGCTTAAAGCGGTCGATACAAAATCATGAGACGATGAAGAAGACGCTCTTGCATGGGTTGTTTGCGCGCGGAAATCCTTCGGCGTCTCTTCACGAATGCGCGGGCGGAGTTGTATGTGCGTCAACTCGCTCGCTTGAGCGATCTCTCGCTTCAGACCGTGCAGGATGGGCTGGCCAAGCTAGAGGCGGCTCATCTCGTTGCCAGTCGGAGCAACGGCTACCACCGGTTTTACCGCGCCGACCCGAAGCATCCGCTCTATCCCACGCTCAGAAAGCTCGTCGTCCGCGCGGCCGCGCACGCCAAACCCCAGCCTCGAGCAAGAGGTCAACGACAAGCAGGACAGCGTTGAAGCCAAATTGAGGTCGACCGCTTTATGCGGTCGAGTCATCCGGCTCCGTTCCGTAGATCCCGCTGTTGCTTCCAGAAGGTTCAATGCCCGGCGAATTAACCTTGCGTGGTGCATGAGGCTCGTCCGCCAACGGTTCAGCGGGTATCGTCGCCCACACGGCAGCTTCCACCGTGGCCGAATATCTCGCCGCACTCCCCGCGGATCGCCGGTGCTCACCAGCGAGATCAAACCCAAAGACACTTAACTTCACTTTCCTTTGGCCTAGACCGCATAAAATCGCTCACCGAAAATCTCTGGTTCGAAGTGCCGGGCCGGCGCGGGTTCATCAACATCACGCTCACGGTCGAGGAACTGGTCAGCCGGAGGGGCGGCGCGGTGCTATGACCCTAAACTTTCGGACCGTCGCCGAAGCTCCGCTTGCCTTGGGCGGTGATGTTATTCGCTGTCTCCTATCGACGAGCGTCTAGCTTTCGGATGCTCCGCATCATTCCTCTGGTTCACGCGCGAGATCCGACCGGCACAGCGCGTCAGTCAAGCCCGATTGCATAAGATTGTCGACCGGCGACAGTGGGTCCAATGATTGCCGCGAACTCCGTTAAGACTCAGAGCGTCGTAGTCTACACTGCGACGGAGAATAGCCGAGAGGCAGGGCAATCGTTAGGCGAGCAGATCGCGACGCAACTCGGGGGCCGGAATCCCGACGCGGTCATTCTGTTCGTCTCGCCGAAGTACGATGCGGCCGCGCTTGTGGCATGCGTGGCCGAGCGAACCGGCGCCAAGATCATTGTCGGCTGCTCGTCCGCTGGAGAATTCACGAACGACACCCAGGGTGAAGGCAAAGCCTGTGCGCTCGCGCTTAGTTCGCCCTCATTGCAATTCGCCGTCGGGATCGGTCGCGGCATTAGCAATGATCGGCGCCAAGCGGCTGCCGAGATGGTGCGCGACTTTCGCTGCGGGCAAGAAGGGTCTAACGAGTATTGCTCGGCCCTGATCCTGACCGACGCCCTCGCCGGTCACGCCGATGAATTGATTGAAGAGTTGACGGTCAAGACTGGCGGCAGTCATCAGTTTTTCGGAGGCGGCGCCGGCGACGACGCGAACTTCCAGCGCACACAAGTTTTTGTGGGGAACGAAATCGCCAGTGACGCCGCGGTCGCTCTGGAGATCATTTCCGAAAAGCCGATCGGGATTGGGGTGCGCCACGGCTGGAGTCCGGCGACGGCACCGATGCGCGTCACGGAATCTCGCGGGGCTGTCCTCGTCAGTCTCAACGCTTCTCCTGTGCTGGATGTTTTTCGCGAACATGCCGAGAAGACTGGTCAGAAATTCGACGAAAAGGATCCGATGCCTTTCTTTCTCCATAACATTCTCGGGATCGAGATGGGCGACGGTTACAAACTGCGCGTGCCGCTGGCGGTGAACCCGGATGGCTCGGTTCTTTGCGCAGCGGAAATCCCGCAGGGTGCCGCGGTTTGTCTTATGAGCACTGACGTCGCCTCTGCCAAAGAAGCGGCTGCGAATGCCACCCGCGCCGCGGTCGATCAGTTGAATGGACACGAGCCGGGCGTTGCCCTCTTTTTCGATTGTGTCGCAACGCGTCTCCGGATGGGCCGCGAGTTCGGGAACGAGCTCGATGCGCTGAAGGAAGTTCTCGGCGAGACTCAATTCGCCGGCTGCAATACGTATGGACAAGTCGCCAGAACGACAGGGCAATTCAACGGCTTCCACAACTGCACAGCCGTCGTTTGCGTCCTGCCGGCGTGATCGCACCTCGGCGCCGCGCGGCCAGCTCCTGTCGCTGGTCGCAGCGCTGACACCACCCGAGCAGCGCGCCGCGGCCGCGAAAGCTTTAGCGGCTCATGTCGGCGCGCATGACCTCCTTGTCTTCGTGCGTGATCGCGAACTCGGCATCCTGCTTCCCGCGCCCGGTTTTCAACAAACCCTCCCCGACGCGCGGGCGTGGCGTTTGTTCCTGCAGAACTGCGTCGACCACTCTTTTGCTCAAACCGACCTCCCGTTTCCAAGCATCGGCGCGACAACCCATGTCTCGGGGTTTGCGGCAGAAGATGGATCCGTCGTCGTTTTCCTCGGCGGCGACCACTCCATCGCGAAGGGCATTGATGTGAGTTTGCTGGTTCCCATCCTGGCTGCGGCTTTCGAGGGCGAGCGGATCGCCGCTGTCGCTGCAGGCACGACCGCGGTCGCGAAGCAAGCGGCGACCCAGGCGAAATTGCTCGCCGATTCTCTCGATAAAGCTCGCAACGAACTGCGCCACACTCTTCGCGAAGCGCAGCGGGCCAATGCCGCCAAGGATCGCTTCCTCGCCGTGCTGAGTCACGAATTGCGCACGCCTTTGAATCCAGTGCTCATGGCAGCGAGCGCGATGGAGACGGATCCGAATATCCCCGCGGAAATCCGAGCCGATATCTCCATGATTCGCCGCAACGTCGAGCTCGAAGCGAAGCTGATCGACGATCTGCTTGATCTGACCCGCATCTCAAACGGCAAGGTGCAGTTGCACCACCGAATCGTAGATGCGCACGACCTTCTCGAGCAGGCGGTCACGGTCGTTGAGGGCGCCGCAACTTCTGTGAGCCCTAGGATTGAACTCAATCTGGGCGCGAGTCGCCACTATGTGGATGGCGATCCCGCCCGAATCCAACAGGTCTTTTGGAATTTGATTCGCAATGCGGTGAAGTTCACAGCGCTGGACGGCACGGTCACGGTGCGCACGAGTAATCCAGGTCGCGACACACTTCGCATCGAAGTTATCGACACCGGCATCGGCATTGCTGCCGAGACCTTGCCAAAAATTTTCGACGCTTTCGAACAGGGAGATACCGACGTCAATAAAGCGCTTGGGGGGCTGGGCCTCGGGTTGGCGATATCAAACGCCCTCGCGGAACTGCACCGCGGAACGCTCCGTGCAGAAAGCGCCGGCATCGGCAAAGGCGCTACCTTCATTTTCACACTCCCGGCAGTCGAACGTGCAGCTCTTCCATCACAGCCCGTCGGCAGTTCCTCGCGCGATGGGGAGCGTCGCCGCATCCTGCTCGTCGAAGATCACGCGACCACTGCCGCGTTAATGGCAAGACTACTACGGAAACGTGGACATGAGGTCGAACTCGCGCACACCAAGGCCGAGGCCATTCGCATCGGGTTAGGTCAGGAATTTGACATCGTGATTAGCGATCTGGGCTTACCCGACGGGAACGGCTACGAAGTCATGGAAGCGCTCCGCTCAAAGTCGCAGGTGTTCGGCATTGCCTTGAGCGGCTACGGAATGGAAGCGGATGTTGACCGGAGTGCCGTTGCCGGATTTCAACTCCACTTAACGAAACCTGTGGACGCACAAAAGCTCTACCAGGCCGTCGAAGAAGTCCGATCAAACTGACCCGCCTACTCCCATTCCTCCCGGTGTGGTCCCGGCGCCGCGAAAGTCCGAGTAGCGGGGGGTCTGGCTGGAGAAAGTGGCGCCGCACGTGCCGACCGGGGCACTATACGTGATTCACGTATAGCGACGAAGGGCCCTGGAAGAGAGGCCGAGCGGCAGTGCGGTGCATAGGCTTGTCCGCCGCACCGTTCAGCGGGTATCGTCGGAAACATGGCAGCTTCCACCGTGGCCCAATACCTCGCCGCACTCCCGGCGGATCGCCGTGCCGCGCTCAGCGCCGTGCGTTAGGAGACTGTTGAAATACTGGAGCGGGGCGCGAGGCAGACAAGCAGAGGGCGTCGTTGCTCTCTGGTTACAGCCCACTGCGGGGATGCGCCTCGTTCGCTCCTCGCCCTCTGCCCGTCTGGCTCCACGCGCGACCCACTCCAGTATTTCAACAGTCTCCCAGATGGTCAATGAGAACCTGCCGGACGGCTATGAGGAAGGCATGCAGTTCGGGATGATCGGCTGGTAAGTCCCGCTGTCCGTTTATCCGGCGGGCTATGGCGAGAATCCCAAAGTGCCGCTGCTCCAGGAGACTGTTGAAATACTGGAGTGAGTCGCGTTGCCGATCAATTTTGGCGCTGGCCAAGGCGCGAGCGCAGCGCCAATATCCGCAGCGATCTCGGCCCAGCGAGCAACGCAGGCCAGCACCAAAATTGACGCAACCCGCCGGGCGCGAGGCGGAAGGGGCGTCTGGCGGCGTCGCTCGTTACAGCTCTTTCGCAAGGATGCGCGGCGCAGGCGGAGTTGACGGATGTCGTCTTGGTCGAGTTGCCGAAGGTCGGCACGCAACTCGAAGCGCGAGGAAATGCGGCAGTCGTCGAGTCGGTCAAAGCTGCGAGCGACATCTACGCGCCGATCAAAGGCGAAGTCGTGGAAGTGAATGAAGCGCTCACCAGTAATCCCGCACTCGTTAATACCGATCCGTTCGGCGAAGGCTGGATTTTTGTCTTGAAGATGACGACGCCCGAAGCTGTCAAACAGCTGAAAGACGCCGCCGCTTATCGGCAGGCGATTGGTTAGGAAACGCTCAGCCGCCGTCGTCGAGTTTGGCAGCCTCTCGCTCGAGCCACTCAAGCCATGCTAGCCGCGCGCGAAGTTCGTACAACACGCCTTCACTCGCGAGATACTGCACGACGTCCTCGCGTTCGTCACTCACGCGCGAGGCGCGGCGCCGTTCCGCCTCCGTCGCGGCCGCTCGCGTGCTTTCGATTGCGCTGCGAATGATGGCGGAGCGCTTTGCGGAGCTCAGGATGCCCAGGAAGTACATGCGCGTCCGCACCGGGTTCGGCGTCGGCCCTGCCGCTTCGGGCGTGATTGCCTCGAGCCAACGGTCCAGTGCGGCTCGGCCGCCTGCAGTCACACGAAGCGTCTTGCGCGCTCTCGCTCCCTTGGGTGAAGACGATGCCACCTGGCGTGCCTTCTCTAATCGCCGAATCGACGGGTAGATCGAGCCCGTGCTCGAGCTCCATGTGGAAGTCAACGAACGGGCGAAGACTTTCCGCACGTCGTAGGCGGAGAGTGGGCCATCACGCGCGATGATCGCCAGGATCGTGAAGTCGAGTTCGGTCATTCCGTTTCAGAGCGCGGATTCTTAGCTCCAGGTGCGAATCATCCGTTCCACTGCGGGCATGGCATCGATGGCGCCGTGCACCAACACCAAGAGCAGGAAGCTGCGCGTGCGCTGCCACAATATGCCAATCATCACTGCAATGGGCGCGATCGCACCAATCGCAAGCGCGATGATCTGCGGCAACGTTTGCGCCTGCTGCGCGACCGCCTCTCCGCCGCGCAGGTAAAATCCCGGCACGTGCACGAGTGCGAAGAGCAACGCCATTGTCACGATGGACCACGACGCTGAGCCAAGCCAAGCCGTCAGCCGGCTTTGCAGCAGCCCCCGAAAGAGGAACTCCTCGCATAAACCCGCTTCGATCGACAGCCAAACCCACGCGAGCGCAATCCATCCAACAATTTGAACCTGCGACATGCCGGTCGCGGCGAGTGTCTCGAAGATCGAGTTCAGAGCCGCCACGAGCCCGATCATCAACGCACTGAAGCCGAGGAGGATCAGCAGCACGCCGCGACGGCGCAAGCCGCATCGAAGATGCCGCGGAGCGTGCCGCCGGCGACGACGATCAGAATCGCTGGCAACAAGAGGTGGACGACGAGCTTATAGCCGACGACCGCCAGCTCTCTCGTTGACCCAGGCGGAAATGCATTCTTCACCGCCCCGATCACCGGTCCGAAGGCTACAAAAGCGTAAAACGCAAGATAGCCAAGCAGCAGGACGCTCTCGCGTTTCGGACACCGGACAGGCACGGCAGGAGGATTCGTTTTCCGGGTCAACAGCAGTGCGATGCCCGACAGCACGCCGCCGAAGATCACCAGCGAGGAGATGGGAAAGAGGAAATTTCCCCCGGTCGCCGCAAGAAACGCGACGCAAGCAGCCCAGAGTGTAAGGAAAACGGCGACCGCCGTCGAGGTGCTGCGCACGGAAATCGCCCGAGATAGTGAGATGATCCTCATATAGTGCGTAGCGCACTATTGCACAGCAACACGCTGTTCAGCAACAGCAAAGCGCGCCTCGTCCGGCGAGCTACGAATACTGACGTCCGGGATATGAACGGGACGAGAGTCGTCTTCAACGATGATTGGAAGGACAGCCAGGACGGCGGCGCGGCGATTGAGGCGCAAAATCTTGCGCCGAAGAACCCTGCGGAAGCGCCCGCGCGATCCTCCTGACCGCCGCTACCCGCCTAAGGGTCGGGAATGGGGGTTGGAATGGGGAATGGGGATCAGGGAAAGGGGGAATGGGGGTCAGTGTGCAAAAGCTTGACAGGTTCGCTTTGGGATCATCGCTTCGTTCCGCTCAGACGAATCAGACGCACGCGTCCGTTCTCGGCCGTGATCAGCGGCAAGCCAAGCCGCCCGTTTGCAATGCGCAGGCGGCGCGCGACGCGTTTGAAGGCGCGTCTCGCTCCGGCGAGGAATTCATCTTCGGCCTTCTGGGTGCGGGTGTTGCCTTTGTCTTTCACAGCCGTTCAAGGATACTTCTCAATCCGATGACTGTGCAAGCTTCGGATTCGGCGAGAAGTTTCCGCGCAATTTCTTAGCCGCGGATTACACGGATGTCGCGGATCGAAAAGAACGGCGTTTCCTTTTGAATATCTGTGTCATCCGCGTAATCCGCGGTCCTTGTGGATCGGTGCAGGGCTCTGTTAATCGCATGGGTTCGCCCGTGCAAAAGTCTTCAGCGAAGGTATTTGTCCACCACGGCGAATCTGCAACCCGCGCCGCCCGCTCGCGAAGTCTTTCGGAGTTGCAACCGGCGATGAGATGGATGGTGGGACGTGCAGCGGGCATTAATTAGTGATCAAAAATCGTTTCGGCTGGCAGCCGAAACCAACAGGCTGGCAGCCAGTGCTCCCCAAGCGCAAGTCACGCCTTTGAGTGAATCTCGGCGCCTGCATCGGCGAAGTCGCGGGCTTTCAAACCGTGCCTTGGTCGCTGGTGACCGTAGATTCGGTGGAAGAGCAGCTCACGATGTTCCCGGGGCGAAAGACTCGACGGGAGGGAGGCGAGGACCATTTCGCGCGCAGCGTCAAACATCCGGCTCCCCATGACAAACCGCTCCTCGGCCGTGCGCGCCATCAAGCGGGAGCGCACCATTGCCGCGATTTCGGGCGAAGTGTCGGTTACGGCTGGCATTTCTGCCAAAGCGTATCAAGTCCCAGCTCGTTCGTCCACCGTGTCAGGTAGGCGACGTCGTAGCCGCTGGCCGCAAGATTCTTCACATCGCGGAACTGCTGCTCGGACTCGGAGTCGCGCGCCCACTCGAGCTTGGAGATGATGAGATCTTCCTTGCTCACGATCCAGGTGGAGAAGTCTGCAACGCGGATGCGTTGCCGGCGCTCGAACTCGGCCTGGCGATACGGGCTGCCCTTCCGCACGATGCAGTCGACTTTGATGACGCTTTCTTCGTGAATGAGGTTGAAGAGCGATTGGTGCGCGATGGAGGCAGCCACGGCCTCCGGAGAGACGTAATAATCGCCGGAAAATGTGCGCACGACGGTCTCGGCGTCGGCAGCGACCAACGCCACCACCAGGTCGATGTCGCGGGTCATACGCGGCTGGGCGTAATAGTTCATCGCCATCGAGCCGGTGAGCATGTATTCGAGGCCCGCCTGCTCCAACCGCTGCGAAACGTCGCGGACGATATCGAGCTCGTTCTGCATTCGGGCTTACGCTTTGGCGTAAACTTCCGCGCCTTTCTCGGCGAACTCTTCGGACTTCTCAACCATGCCTTTCGCGAGAGCTTCTTCTTCGGCGATGCCTTGTTCGGCCGCGTATTTGCGGACGTCTTCGATGATTTTGACGACCTTCGTCCGCCCGCGAAGATCGCACTGCGGGTGACTTTGAATGTCATCTATCCGACCGCTCCCGCTAAAGGTCGTATCATGGAACAGAAGTGCGCGCCGCACGATCACTTTTTCGGCGGTAGCTCGCGGATGAATGACCAGGAGACTTCGGCGGTTTGCCCATTGTCGTAGTGGACGAAAAAGCCGCTCTGGACCCAGTCCTCGATTTCCAGGCGATCGAACTTCGCGCCGGTCGAGATCTTGTTCGCGCGCCGAATGGTCGCGTGCGGTTCCAGAATGCAAAGGCCGTCTTCAAACTCAACATCGAACGCGTTTTCCCAGCTCAGATACCGCACGTTCTTGATCTTCGAGAATTTTGCCGTTCCAAACGGCATTTTGGCGTTTCGGGCAGATTTCATAACCGGCCCTCCTTCTGCAGATCGCGAATGATGGCCACGATCCTGCGATCGATTCGTGCCGCATCGATCGGTTCCATGGTGTCGAGTTTCACGCGTGAGATGAGCTTACCATTCTTGCCGTAAACGTGCACGTGCGACGGCGCATGATCGCCTTTCCACCAAATGAAAACATACCCGCCACGGCGAATGCGGCCCATCGATCACGCCTTCGAATAGATTTCGGAACCCGCCTCGCTGAACTCGCGGGATTTTTCCTCCATGCCGGCTTGCAATGCTTCGCTCTCCGACACCTCTTGTTCGGCCGCATACTTGCGAACGTCTTCGGTGATCTTCATCGAACAGAAGTGCGGGCCGCACATCGAGCAAAAGTGCGCTGTCTTTGCTCCCTCCTGCGGCAACGTCTCGTCATGGAACTCGCGAGCGGTCTCCGGGTCTAACGAGAGGTTGAATTGGTCTTCCCACCTGAACTCGAACCTCGCTTTGCTGACCGCGTTGTCGCGGTATTGGGCGCCGGGGTGGCCTTTAGCGAGGTCGGCGGCGTGGGCGGCGAGCTTATAGGTGATGACTCCGGTTTTGACGTCGTCTTTGTTCGGTAACCCTAAGTGTTCTTTGGGCGTGACGTAGCAGAGCATGGCACAGCCATACCAGCCGATCATGGCGGCGCCGATGCCGCTGGTGATGTGGTCGTAGCCAGGGGCGATGTCGGTGGTGAGCGGGCCCAGCGTGTAGAAGGGCGCTTCGTGGCACCACTCGATCTGCTTTTCCATGTTCTCTTTAATGAGATGCATGGGGACGTGGCCGGGGCCTTCGTTCATGACCTGGACGCCGTGAGTCCAGGCACGGGTGGTGAGGTCGCCTTGCACTCTGAGCTCGGCGAATTGCGCTTCGTCGTTGGCGTCGGCGATGGAGCCGGGGCGGAGTCCGTCGCCAATCGAAAAGCTGACGTCGTAGGCGGCCATGATCTCGCAGATGTCGTCCCAATGTTCATACAAGAAGCTCTCCTTGTGATGGGTGAGGCACCATTTCGCCATGATGGAGCCGCCGCGGCTGACGATGCCGGTCATGCGCCGCGCGGTCATGGGGACGAAGCGGAGGAGGACGCCGGCGTGGATGGTGAAGTAATCGACGCCTTGCTCGGCCTGCTCGATGAGGGTGTCGCGGAAGATTTCCCAGGTGAGGTCTTCGGCGCGGCCGTTCACTTTCTCGAGGGCTTGGTAGATCGGGACGGTGCCGATGGGGACGGGCGAGTTGCGGATGATCCATTCGCGGGTGGCGTGGATGTTTTTGCCGGTGGAGAGGTCCATGACGGTGTCGGCGCCCCACTTGGTGGCCCAGCGCATTTTCTCGACTTCTTCCTCGATGCTGCTGGCGACGGCGCTGTTGCCGATGTTGGCGTTGATTTTGACGAGGAAATTGCGGCCGATGATCATCGGCTCGAGCTCGGGGTGGTTGATGTTGGCCGGGATGATGGCGCGGCCGCGGGCGACTTCGCTGCGGACGAATTCGGGGGTGATTTCGCGTGGAATGCTGGTACCGAAGCTTTCGCCGGGGTGGGCGTGGCGGAGATCGGTCGGAAGATAGGCATCCTGCCTGTCTGGCGGATGGGCATCTTGCCCGTTCTGGGCATCGACAGGCTGGAAGCCTGTCGGCCGAGTCAGGCTGGAAGCCTGACTTCCGTTGCTTGTCTGCCTCCCGTTCTCGCGAATGGCGATGAATTCCATCTCGGGCGTGATGATGCCTTGGCGCGCATACCAGAGTTGCGTGACCGGATGGTTTGCTGAAGCGCGGAGGGGCTTGCGTTTACCGCCTTGGAAATGGTCGAGCCGGTTTTTGCGCTCGGCCTGGCTGGCGAACTCTTCATGGCCGCGCGTGAGGTAGCCGTTGTCTTCGGGCTTGATGTCGCGGCCTTCGTACTCGGCGACGTCCCCTCGCCCGTTGATCCATTCGGCGCGGAGCGGCGCAAGGCCCTCGGCGGAGTGGGGCGTGACGCTCGGGTCGCCCCACGGACCGCTCGTATCGTAGACGCGGACCGGCTCGTTCGGCTCCAAGTTGCCGCTGAAATCCTTCGTCGGCGCGAGGCTGATCTCGCGGAAGGGCACGCGCACTTCGGGATGGATTTCGCCCACGACGTATACGCGCTGCGAGTTGGGCATGATGTAGTCGGAGGATTTCGGTTCGAGTGAGTCTTTATTTGCGATCATAAGGAAGGATTTCTCAGGAAAGCAGGAGCGCAGGAAATTTTTGGGTTGTTCCTGCTTTCATGGGTTCCTTAGCGATTAATAAAAAAGCCATGCGCGGATAACGCATGGCTGAAAGTCTGTTCCTCGCTCCCTACGACGGCATTACCCGCATCAGGTTTAAGGGGTCTCCGGCGCCGCTCGCGCGCCGCCGAACTCTCAGCCAATGGCTCCCCCGCAAAACTACAGAATCAGACTAACGGCCACGGCTTTGAAGTCAACGCGCGAAGCCAGAATGCCGCGCGACGCCCGGTTGGCGCGAGTGGATTAAGTCCCGTGCAAAGACGAGCGCCCGCAATTCGTCGCGCTAACGGGGGCGGCGTTCAGCTAGTTGCTCGTCGGGATAACCGCCGACGCCGGCGAAGATTCCGGCTTGGCCGGGGCGGTCGCGTCTTTCAACACCAGTTGACCTTCGAACTCGCGACGGTAGTCGGCCACCATCATCGGCTTGGTCTTGGAATCGACGAGGCCTTTATAGTTCACGATGCCAGTCGCGATCGATTGCGCGAGCTGCGCGCGCCAGCTGCTCTTCGCGATGAGCCGGCTCTCGCCGCGCTCGGTGAGAAAACCGCCCTCGACGAGAATCGCCGGGATTTTCGTTAGGCGGAGCACGGCGAAACGCGCGCGCTTGATTCCGCGATCCACTTCCGAGAAATGCCCGACGACCGAGTGAAACACACTCATCGAGAGCGCGAGACTCGGCGCGTCAACCGGGCTGCCGGCCTGCATGTTCATAAACCGAAGCGCGAGCGCGTCATCCGCGGTGGAGGGCGCGCCGCGCGGGGTGAGTGAGAAAATTTCGAAGCCCTGCGCGGAGGGGTTCGAGTCGGTCGCATTGAAATGGATACTGACGAAGATCGAATCCTTGGTCGCATTGGCGATGCGCGCGCGGAGTTCCAGCGGCACGAAGACGTCGCTCGTGCGCGTCATGATCACCTTCAGGCCCTTGGCTTCGAGGAGTGGTTTGATATTGCGCGCGACATCCAGCGCGAAATCTTTTTCGTAGCCGTAGGGGCTGATCGCGCCTTTGTCGTAGCCGCCATGGCCGGCATCGAGCACGACGGTTTTGAAATGGCCGAGGTTCGAAATCATCTGCGGCCGGAGCTGCGGCTCGAGCGTCTTCGAAAGGTCAACGCGCGAGACGAGATACTCGCCATCCTTCTCGGTCACGGGGAAACAGAGCCAGTTGCGGACGCCGTTGATTATGACCTCGCGGCTGTCGAGTTGGAAATCGACCGAGCCATTGGCATTGGTGAGACGAAGATGTTTTTCGCTGGGCGCGACTCCGGAGGGGAGACCGTAAAACTTCGCGATGTTCTCAGCGGTGAGGTACTCGCGACCACGGATTTTCACGATCTTCCAATCGACCGCGGCCTGCGCGAGGCCGCTGAACGCGAGGAGGAAAGTGAGAGCGGCAAGGAATTTCGGACGGGCGAACATACGAAAGCCAGTATCAGTCGAAATCGCGATTTCGGCAACTAAAAGTTTTATAGTAATTATAATTCACCTCCGAGAAATCTGCCGCCGCTCGCTGCCGTGAAACTATTTAAAGGCCAGCAAAATCGAAGAAAGAGCAGATGGCCGCGGGCGTCGCGAAACGCGGGGTCGAAAAGAAATCAACGCTGAAGGGCGCATCGAAGAGCATGGAGAAATCGATGACGAAGAAAGAGCTGAAAGACAACGCGGGGACGAAGCGGATGAATTTGCCGAAGAAAAAAGGAAAGATGTAGATGCGGGTTCTCCCCGCAACGGAGCTGGGGGCATAAGTCCGCGCGCCCCCAGCACTCCGCTGTAGACGCCTCGCTCTGGGAGGCGAGAGAGTCGCATCGTTTCGACTTTAACCTCCGAGCGAGCGTTCCCCCCGCGCTTCGCAGAGCGAAGCATCTACAGCTAGTCGTGCAGTTTTAGAGTGTGTCGTACACTTCCAGCAGCCAACCGACGGGGTGCGCTTGGAGCCGACGCTCCGTCGTCGCCCGTTTCTTTAATTGGGGTCCAGCCTCGCGATGACAGAGCATCGCGCTCCAGGTCCGGTGGTCGTTGCATTGAAGACCCGCGGCGGGTCTTCGCGCGATCGCTCTGCCGCGCGGCGAACCTTCGCCGATTGACGCATCCGATCAGGCAGAAGCGGCGGATCACCTTACGACAACTTGGTAATCAGCGCTCAATCGAATGCTGGGAGGTTGTCATGAGAATAAACAAGAAAGAACCAATGAAAAAATTAGCAGTCGCACTCGCTTTCCTGAGTGCTTTCACCTTCACCACAATGGCCGCCGACGACATGAAAATGGGCGACGCCAAGAGCATCTACGACACCGCCGCGAGCACGAAGATGTTCAGCACCCTCACTGCTGCGATCAAGGCCGCCGAGAAACAGGAAATGCTTCAGGACGACAAGGGTCCGTTCACCGTTTTCGCGCCGACCGACGAAGCTTTTGCGAAGCTCCCGAAAGGCACGCTCGATGATCTCCTGAAACCGGAGAACAAAGAGAAGCTCGCGAAGATCCTCGCCTACCACGTCATCAAAGGCAAAGTCATGGCCGCTGATGTGAAGACGATGGAAGCCGAGTCCGTCGAAGGCTCGAAGCTCAACGTCAAGGTCATGGGTGACCACGTAATGGTGAACAAGGCGAAGGTCGTCAAGACCGACATCCCGGCGAGCAACGGCGTGATCCACGTGATCGACACCGTTCTCATGCCGCCTGATCTCGGTTAAGGATTTGCGATAGATAGCTCCAACTGTTGTTGGTCCGCGGGCGCGCAGCTTCGGCTGCGCGCCTTTTTCGCTTTTGGCAATAAGACGGTCCGCATATTGGGAGCGCTATCGCTCCCGCTTTTTTTCACTCGCGGTCATCCTGAGCGAGGCGCAGCGGAGTCGAAGGATCCCGTGGAGTTTCCTTAAAGGGGTCGAGCGATTTTCCCTGACCTGCGAGCGGAGCTATAGGGATGCCCGACGGGATCCCTCGACTGCGCCTCCGGCTTCGCTCGGGATGACAGCATCGCTGCCGACTCCCAGCCTCTACGCTTCTTCTTTTTTCGGCGGGCGCCGGATCAGCGTGATCTGCTTGATCCGCGCGGAATCGGACGGGCTCCAAGTCCCGATGTCCGGGTCGTCCTTGAACGCTTCATGCACGATGCGGCGCTCGTAGGAATTCATCGGCTCGAGCTGCAACGACCGCCCGGACGCGCGCACCCGCTCGGCGAGCTGCCGCACGTGATGCACGATCTTGTCTTCGTGCTCGGAACGATACATCTCGCAATCGACGACCCACTTCGGCGCGTCGGCATTTTTCGATTGGACGACGCGATTGAGGAGGAACTGGATGGCGTCGAGGGTTTCGCCTTCGCGGCCGATCAGGCGATCGGCCTCCTCGGTGTAGATCTGCAACGTCGGCGTCCCTTTTTCGACGCCGCTCTCTTCGATCTGCACGACGAACCCAAGGTAGCCGAGCATAGTATCGAGCAATTCCCTGGCGTTCGTTTTCGGCTCGGTCTCGGTGCTCATGATCGTCCTTTTCCTTTCCGCCGGCCCGGTTGATTTACCTTCTCCAGCGTCGGGAGCGGTTGGTTCCGGTTCTGATACAACTGCAGGATCGTGAAAAGGTTCTGGGTTGTATAATACAAAGCGAGCGCCGCCGCAAAATTGTAGCAGAAAACCACGAAAATCAGCGGCATGAACATCATTACGCGCTGCTGCGTGGCGTCGCCGCTCTTCGGCGTGAGGCGCATGAGCCAGAGGTTCGTGCCCGCCATGATGAGCGGGAGAATATTGATCGGCCAACCGAGTCCCGGGATGTGCGCGATCGTGTCCGGCTGCGAGAGATCGTGCACCCAGAGGAAGCTCGAGTTCCGCAACTCCACCGCCTGCCGGAGCATAGTGAAGAGCCCGAAAAAGATCGGGATCTGGATCAACATCGGGAGGCAACCGCTCACTGGATTGATCCCATAATCCTTGTAGAGCTTCATGACCTCGGCGTTCATTTTCGTCGGGTCGTCCTTGTACTTCTCGCGCAGCTCCTGCATCTTCGGCGAGAGCGCGCTCATCCGGCGCATCGACTTGTTCGCCTTCGTCTGGAGCGGCCAGAGGATGAGCTTGATGATCGCGGTGAGGATGAGAATCGCGACCGCGTAATTGCCGACGAACCCGTGGATCAGGTTCATCATGTTGAGCAGCGCCTGACTGACGATTTTCCAGAGCCCGAAATCCATGATCTCCGCCTCGTCGTGGGTGAGCTGGGCGAGGCGGTGGTAAAGCTTCGGGCCGAGGTAGAGCTGGAATTTTAGCGTCTCGGTTTGCCCCGGCTTCAGGTCGAATCCGGGCAGGCCGAGCGCGCCGCTAATCCCGTAATCCGGTTTGCCGTTCGGTTTCGTTCCGGCCTCGAAACGCGTCGCCCAGACGTGCGTCGCGGGATGGGTCAGCGGCGTGACGAGCGTGACGAAAAACTGGTTACTCACGCCAAGCCATTCCGCATTCGCGAGCGGCTCGTCGAAGAACTGCATTGCCGGGCGTTTCTCTTTCCCGATGAAGGGATAAGTCTGCACGTCGAACCACGAGACGTCGGTGTATTTCGCCTTGCCGTCGAGGCACCAGGTGATGCGCGTGTAATTCGGCAGATCATTCCCGTGGATCGGCGAGGCGGAGCCGAGAGTGAGGAAGAAACCGGGATTCGTGTAGGCCGCCGTGCCGCTGTTTTGGAAAGCGACTTCGAGGTTGGCGACGTAGTTATCCTTCTCGTTAGGCGGCGCGGGGAGGGTGAAGGTTTTGCGCAGCGTCACGCCGCCCGGGAGCACGCGCTGGAATTGCACGCTGCCTTTGTTCGCCGGGACGATCTGGAATTCCGCCAGCTCCGGCGACGCGGGCTTTTCGATGAGCGCACCGATCGGCACACGCGCCGCTGCGTTCAGGTGCAACGGCTTTCCGTTCGCATCCTTGTTGTTCGGCAGGATCGCCTCGGCGATGGCGCCGCCGCGATTGGTGAGGCGGAGCTGAAGGTCGCCGTTGGCGAGCGGGACGGTCTGCTCGGCGAAAGTAGCCGTCGCCGGGGTCGGCGAAGGTTCGTTAGGCGCAGGAGTCGCCGCGGCGGTCGTTTCCGTCGGTGAGGCACCTGCCGGCGCCGGCGCGCCCGGCGATGGCGAAGCGACCACGCGCGCCGGCATCCGCGGTGCCGGATGTTGCAGGCTGTAGACCTGCCAGCCGACGAGGCCGAGGACGCAAAGGGTGATAACAATCCAGGCTTGGCGATCCATAAACGAAGGCGGCTGGCCTATTCACAAACGAAACCGTGCGCACGCGCACCATCACGCGTCGGCTCCGGCACCGGATCCTCTCCCTGCCCGCCCCACGGCTGACAACGCCCGAGTCTCTTCAAGCCGAGCCAGCTCCCGCGGAGCGCGCCGTGCTTTTCCACCGCCTCCAGGAAATAGACCGAGCAGGTCGGGTGAAAACGGCAGCCAGTCGCCGGCCCACCGAGCATCGCGAGCAGCGGCGAAAGCGTCCATTGATAGGCGCGGATGAGGAAACGAACGAGCAGAACCATGCGTGAGGGGCGTAAAATAGGGAGCGGTGCTCCGGGCGCAACCTCCCCTCTCATCCTAATTCTGCTTCTGCTCCTAATCCTAATCCCTCCCCCGACAGATCAGGAGCAGGAGCAGGATTAGGAAGGATCGGATTTCCGCACGTCCCGTGCACGCTGGGTCAGATTCCCCCACTCCGCGCGCAGCGCCTCGCCGCTCGCCCCGCCCGCCGCCGGCCGCGCCACGATCACCAGCCAAAACCCCGCGCAAAGCGCATGCTGATCCTGCCGCACGATCTCGCGCAAACGCCGCCGCAAGCGATTGCGCACCACCGCGCCGCCGACCCGCCGCGAAGTCACCAGCCCGACCCGGAACGCGGGTTCCTCTTCCACGCGCAGCACGCCGAGCATGAGTAAACTGCCGCGCACCGTGCGGCCTTCGCTACGGACCCTCGCGAATTCCTGCGTCAACTTCAACCGGCGCGCGGCCGGAAAACGAAAGCGAGGTTGGTCGGCCGCAGCGGTCATGATGGCGCGAGTCTAGCACGCGCGGCCAACCTCTGTGATTGCGCTCCACTTAGAATCTTTCCTGCGTGCGCGGTCGAAATCGCCGATCCACGCGCGACATCCCTGGTGACGCGGCATTCCGCCAAATCAAGAAACTGAACCAAGGAAAAACAATGAACTACGGATTGATCTTCACGAGACGGAAGCGGCGTTCGCGGCCCGCCACGGCGACGACTCGGCCAAAAATATGGGCGCCTGGATGGCCTACATGGAGGCGATCGAGAAAGCCGGCATCATGCGCGGCGGCGCCGGCCTCGAGCGGCCGGCCGCGGCCACGTGCCAGGCCGGCGCACCCGCGGCCGCCTGGGAGGCGTTGAACGCGCTCCCGGATAAGGCGCTCGCAACTTATCAACCGTACTGGGCGGTCAAGGCCCGGCCCTACGCGCTCTCGACCGTCGCGAAGAAGCGCGCCTCGCCTACGCCTGCGCTGCCGGCCTAACCGAGGACGAGAGCGTCCGTCGCTTTTTGTTAGGCCAGATGTTGTAGGGCGACCGCTTCGGTTGCCCCGATTCTGAATCTGGGCAGGCGAAGCGCCCGCCCTACAATTTTCCGCCGCCGCGGGCTAGCTCATGGCTCGCTGCCCCAGACGCGCTTCTTATAAGAGCCACGGCCAGAGCCGAAGTGATACATCCGGTAGGCCATGGGGTTCTTCTTGTAATACTTCTGGTGATACTCTTCCGCCGGCCAGAATTTCCCCCTAGGCAGAATCACGGTCGCGATCGGCTTCTGGAAGCGGCCGGATTTGCCGAGCGCTTCCTTCGCTTGCGTGGCCGCGGTTTGCTCCTCGGCCGAGCCGTAGAAGATGGCGCTGGTATATTGCGTGCCGACATCGAGAAACTGACCGTCCACCTGCACTGGGCTGATGTTATGCCAGAAGACATTGAGGAGTTGCGCGTAGAAGACTCTAGCCGGGTCATAAGTCACTTCGATCGCCTCGCGATGGCTGGTTTCTCCGGCTGAGACTTGCTGGTAAGTCGGATTTTCTTCCGCGCCGCCGGTGTAACCGACCAGGGTCGAGATGACTCCGGCGGTCTGATCGAAAGGCGGCTGCATGCACCAAAAACAACCGCCCGCAAAAGTCGCTTTCGCCAAGGCCGGAACTTCGGCTCGCGTGGCCGGAGCGATCGCGGCCAGGAACAAGAGAATGGTCAGGAAAAGTGGGCGAGTCTTCATAGGAGAGTAAGGGCCGCGAGGCTCGTGCTTATTCCGCCAAATCACGAACCAGCGAAGAGGGCGTCTGAAAAGTCGTGTCATCCCGAGCGGAGCCCCGCGGCCGCGGGGCGGAGTCGAGGGATCCCGTGGCGAAACCTTTAAGCTCACGCCACGGGATTCCTCGCCTGCTCCCGCGGCTGGGGGATCCGCTCGGAATGACCCAGCTTTTAGACCTCTAAGATCCGGCGATAAAGGGCTTCGTATTCAGGCACGATGCGCTCGGCGGTGAAATTCGCCTCGGCATGTTGCCGGCCGCGCTCGCCCATGGCGTGGGCCAACTCCGGCACCTCAGCCAATTCCGTAAGCGAACGCGCCATCGCCGAGGTGTCTCCGAATGGGTGAAGAAACCCGCTCTCTCCATCGACCACCACCTCCGGAATTCCGCCGACGCGAAACGCGACCACCGGTTTTCCATGGAAGAGCGTCTCGAGAATACTCAGCCCGAAACTCTCGCTCTCCGAAGTGTAAAGGCCCGCGTCGGCCGCGGCTAAATAATCCTCCACCTCGGCGACCTCCTCGCGCACGATCACCCGATCCCGCAGACCCAGCTCCGCGAGCAGCGGCTCGTGATTGGCAAAAGAACTGCCCGCGAGAATGAGCAAGCGCAGCGACGGATGGGCCGCGGCCGCGAAGCTGCGCAGGAGGAGATCGATGCGCTTGAGCGGGCGGACATTGGAACTGTGGACCACGAGGAATTCTTTACTCGTTAGGCCAAGCTCGGCCCGTATCTCTGCGCGCGGCCGCAAAGTCGCCGCCGGCTCGAAGAAGTTGCGGATCACTTCCACCGGCCGCTGGAGTTGAAAGGTCGACACCGTTTCCACGCGCAAGCTCTCCGAGACCGTGGTGAGCGCATCGGAATGAGAGAGCGCGTGCTCGATCGCCGGCCGATAACTCGGATCGCGCCCGAGCAAAGTCGTGTCCGTGCCGTGCATTGTGGTGATGATCTTGGGCGTGTGCGCGTCCGAGGCTTCGAGCATTTGCACGGCCAGATAAGCGGCGGTCGCGTGCGGCACCGCATAATGCACATGAAAGACATCGAGCTGCGCCGAGTGTCCGATCTCCGCCATCTTCACCGCCAGCGGCAGGGTGTAGTCGGGATAAGTAAAGAGGCTGTATTCGTTCACGACCACTTCGTGGAAATGAATTCGCGGCTGCGCGAGATCGAGCCTCACGGGCAGCGCCGAGCTGAAGAAATGCACCTCGTGCCCGCGCCGGGCGAGGTCCGAGCCGAGCGCGGTCGCCAGAATCCCGCTCCCACCGATCAAGGGATAGCAGGTGATGCCGATCTTCAGCGGCAGGTCAGGCATCGGGCAAATAAGCGCGGTCGGATTCGGAAATCGTGTCGCGCTCGATGAATTCAACGCCCGGCGCTTCCTCCGTGTTCAGATACTTGATCTCACTCGCGCCCGCGACGTAGTGCGTGCAATGCACGACCGACTGCATCCAGCGCAATCGCGTATCGCGCGTGGGGCTGATCTGCGCGGCGTCGTGTTCCGGAAGCGGAAGTTTGAGGAAGTTATTTCCGCCCTTGTGCAGGAGCAGCGCATCGTCGCTGATCCGCGCGCGCACCAACTCGCCTTCGTAAGTGACATCGACAAAATAATCGTCCACCGCGACCGCGCGGCGCCGGAACTCCGGGTCCCCCGAACGCGCCACGCGCACACCTTCGAGCACGCCGAGCTGCCGATACATCTCGAGGCAAAAGTCAGCGACATTAGCGGCTTCAACTTTCTCGAAATGTTCGACCAACTCCGGCGCGACATAGTTCGGAAGCTGCCGCGCGGTTTTCTTGAACCACTCGGGCAAAACGCGTTTCGCAAAGAGCGGCGAAAACTGCTTTTGCAGCTTGTTCGCGAACCGGAAATTGAGCCGCTGTTCTTCGCCGGTTTGAAGGTCGCGCAGGATCGTCATCGTCTCGCGCGGGTCGTGATCGCTGTCGTGATAGAAGAAGACAATCTCACCGCCGAGCTCGCGTTGCAGGCGGCGCGCCGTCTCGATTTTCGCGAAGAGAAACCGCCGCGGGAAAATCCCGCACGGCTGTTGTCCGAAACAGATGATCGGGGCCGGCATTTCGTTAGGCAGAAGCGGCGTTTCGGAAGAAGGTCTTCTCGAGCAGCGCGGCGAGTGCGAGGACCACGCTACAGCCGATGACGTTGTACCAAAGATACCCGATCTCCGTGCTGTAAAAGAGCACCAGCACGAGCGCCTGCGAGATCACCCCGGCGATAAAGACCGCGGTCCCGCGCACGAATTTCAGAAAGAATGCGACTAGGAAAATCCCGAGGATGCTGCCGTAAAAAATCGAGCCGAGGATGTTGATCGCCTGGATCAGGTTCTCGACGAGGTTCGCGAAAAGCGCGAAGGAAATAGCGACTCCGCCCCACGCCGCGGTGAGTAATTTCGAAACGAGTAACTGGTGCGCTTCGCTCGCCGTCGGGTGCAGGAGCGGTCGGTAAAAATCGACCACCGTGGTCGAGCCGAGCGCATTTAACTCCGATGCGCTCGAGGACATCGCCGCGCAGAGAATCACCGCGATCAGCAGCCCGATGATTCCGTGCGGCAGGTAATTCAAAACGAAGCTGATGAAGACATAATCCGCGTCGTTCGTTTCGATCTTCGGATCGGCGCGCTTCAACGTCTGCTTCACTTCGCCACGGATCGCTTCGAGTTCTTTTTGTGGCCGCAAGACCGCGTTCGTGGCCGCGGCGATCGCGGGCGCGGAATCCGTTTTCAACGTACTCGTTAGGCCGCGCACCGCCGTTTGCTTCTCCGCAAAGACGGCATCGAAGCGCGTTTGCAGCGCGGCCAACTTCGGCGCCTGCGCGGTCTGCGTGGCGCGTGCGTAGGCCGGCGCATTAAAAAACAGCGGCGGTTTTTCGAATTGGAAGAAGACGAACACCATCACACCCGTGAGCAGGATGAAGAACTGCATCGGCAGCTTGAGCACGGCATTGAAGAGCAACCCAAACCGGCTCCCCGCCAGCGAACCGCCCGCGAGGTAGCGCTGCACCTGCGATTGGTCGGTCCCGAAGTAGGAAAGCGCGAGAAAAAATCCGCCTAACAATCCCGACCAAAACGTATAGCGCTTCTGGAAGTCGAAAGAGAAGTCAACCGCTTGCAGCTTCCCCATTTTCCCCGCCACCGCGACCGCCTGGAGGAAAGAAAAATCCGGCGGCAACCGATGCAGGATCATCCCGAACGCGACTCCCATCCCGGCGAGGATCACGGCCATCTGCCATTTCTGCGTGTGACTAACCGCGGTCGTCCCCCCGGTCGCGGTGTAAAGGACAACGAAAAGACCGGCGAGAATGATCGTTAGGCGAAGATTCCAGCCGAGCAGAGAGGAGAGAATAATCGCCGGCGCATAAATCGTGATCCCGGCGGCCAGCCCGCGCTGGAGCAAAAACAAAAACGCGCCTAACAATCGCGTCTTCTGGTCGAACCGTTGCCCGAGATACTCGTAGGCGGTGACGACTTTCAGCCGGTGATAGATCGGAATGAAAACCACGCAGACGACGATGAGCGCGAAAGGCAGCCCGAAGTAGTTCTGCAAAAACCCCATCCCGTTTTCGTAAGCCTGTCCGGGCGTGGAAAGAAAGGTGACCGCGCTCGCCTGCGTCGCCATCACCGACAGCCCGATCGTCCCCCAGCGAATGCTCGAGTCGCCGCGGAGATAATGATTCAGATCACGATCGGCGCGCGTCTTCCACCAGCCAAAAAGCGCAATCGCGAGGATGGTGCCGAAGAGCACCGCATAGTCGATTCCGCTCACGAGAAAAAGCGACTGACGAAAGTGAAAAACGCCAGCTCGACGACGAAAACGACTACCACAACGAGGTAAGCGCGGCGCCAGGTGCCGAAGACCGGGGCCGCGCCATCTGTCGGGATATCCTTGTCCGTTTTTCCGTTCATCTCGGCATTCTGTTGTCGTTAGGCTCCGATGACGAAGATCAGATCTTCGTTCTGGGCATGGACGAGCAGCTTGGAATCAAGCGTGACCAACCGCCCTCGCTGCTTTCGCGCAACCTCGACGAGATAGGCGTCGTTCACCTGTTGATGACCGAGTGTTTGCCGATAAATCCCGGGCTTACTCGCCTGGGGCGACGCCCAGAAGTGGTGGTGTTCATGGGCCAGCAACTTCTGCAAAAGCGTCGCCGCCTGCTGCGGCGTCACCGCCGCCGAGGTGAAGCTCGGGTTCGACGAAAGCCTCACAAAGCCAACTTGGGTGAGTGCGCAGGTCGCCCAACCGGAACGTGCTTCAGCGCGAAACCAGCGATGCGCCAGAGCGTGGTGTTGATGGTTCGGCCAAGCGAGCGCGAGGATGACATTGGTGTCGAGCAACGCCGGCTTCACGTCGCGTCGTCGGCGAGCAGCTTTTGCGCGCGATTGCTCGGGATCAGCGGAGCGTCCGGAGCGACTTTAAAGACGGGCAACCCGTTCTTCCGCGTAGTGGTGGCGCTACTGCGCAAGCCACTCCGGGCGAGCTGCGAAAGAACCTTGCCGAGATTTTTTCCCGAAGCCGCAGCCAGCGTTTGGGCGGCCTCAAACACATCATCGTCCAGCGAAACCGTCGTCCTCATCGGTGATACCGTGATGCGCTGATACACCGCTGTCAACCCGCATGTCCCAACGAGACGCATCGCGAAGCGAGCAGGCCAGGACACGCGTCCGCCGGCCCGCTAGCTTTGTAGACGTTTCGCTCTGCGAAACGCGGGTGTGAGCACCACCGCTGCCCAAGACAGCCGACGCCCACGCCCGCGCCTCCCAGAGGGAGGCGTCTACAGCGCGTGCTCACTTCGGGGCTTTGCCTAACGACACGATGTTCGCGAAAATCCGGTAGGCGCCGGGGACGCCCGCGGGTAACTCGCGGAACCAGGAGTAGCCGGTGTAGACAAACCAGCCATTCCCAACGCGCGTGACGAGCAGGCCGCTATCGCGCGCCGGTTCGCCGGGGTCGTTGCTTGAGAGAATCGGCGTCCAGGCTGCGTCCCACTGGTCCGGGAAATAGAGGCCGCGCTCCTGCACCCACCCGCTGAAATCTTCGGCCGTGATCTTGTTCGGGAAATTCAAAACCGGATGTTCCGGCGCGAGGATACGGACCTCAGCAGTCTCATCCGTCACGCGATCATGCGAGACCTGGAGCGGATGCGGCAACTGCTCGGGTTTGGGGCCCGGCGTAGTGTTGTATTGCGCGACGACCACTCCACCTCCCTGCGCGTAGGCGAGCAGTTCGCGCGACCAAGCGCTCATCTGCTCGGGGTGCACATTGTAAGCGCGCACGCCGAGGACCACGGCGTCGAACTGCGCGAGGTTGGCCGCTTTGATTTCCGCGTCGCCGAGCACTTTTACTTCCGAGCCGATCTCGCGCAGGCACTCGGGAATCGCGTCGCCAGCGCCGGGGATGTAACCCACCTTGTGCGCTGCGTTCGCGATCTTCGCCCGCACGAGTTTGGCCTGCGCCGGCGAGATGAGCGTTTGCGGCTCGATGTGCGGATATTCAATCCGCTGCCGGCTAAAGGCGGGCCCGTTTCCAAAAGCCACGCTCACAACTCCTTCACCGCTCGCGGCCGGGGGCGTGACCTGGAACGTGTAGCTCGTCTCGCTGCCGGCGCCTTCCAGTTTTACCGGCAGCGACGCGGGCTCCACTTTCCAGCCGGCGGGAGTTTGTAGCGAAACCTGGCCGCTCCATTTCTCCGCCGACGCGATCACGCGCACGATGATCGATTTCGTCTTCTCGTTCCCGAAAACAAAGACCGGCTGCGGCAACTGCACGAAAGCCGGCGGCGCGATCACGAGCGGCTCGCTCGTTTCGCCAGCCACGCGATCGACTTTGCGAAAGCGCGGCTCAAGCGCGTAGGAAATCTCTTCGCTGCCGACTTGCAGCGTCACTTCGACGGGAAACGGCGGCGGATTTTCCGGACGGCCGACAAGGGTCTGGTCAGCGACTGTGTAAGTGCCGACCGTCGCGGGCTCGCGCAGCCAGTAAGGCTCGGAGAAGGGCTGATCCTTCGGCACCGGGACGGTGATCTTTTCGGTCACGAGTTCGTTAGGCAAAAGCGCTTTCGACGCGGGCGACTTGAGCTGCGCATCGACCGGCGAGCGATTAACTGCTCCGACCTCGATCTCCAGGTCATCCCCCGGCTGCGCGGCGGGCTTCGCCGCGATCGCTTCGAGATGAAGCCCGAGACAGGCGCCGATGATTGCATCGAGATCCTTCCGCTTCTGCG
>JBBSUP010000015.1:0-43520 GCA_038234295.1 Chthoniobacterales bacterium | reverse complement strand
GAACATCGCGCTCTCGAAACTGCGCCGCGCCTTGAGCAAGAAAGAGCGCCCGGTGGACGTCGAACTGACTGAGGCGTAGTCGGCAGTCTACCTAACGAATCACGAGCGCGCGGACGGCAACGTCCGCGCGCTTTTTCGTTTGCGCTGAGCGATTGGGAAAACAAGCGTCGTCATCCCGAAGCCGGCGCAGCGCGGCGAGGGACCTCGCAAGCGTCCGGAAGCGCGTCGATCTGTTTATGACGTCGAGCGGACGCTTGGGGGATCCCTCGCCGCGCTGCGCCGGCTCGGGATGACAAGGGCGCGCCCTGGGTTCGAAATGGCGCTCCTACTTCACCTCGCGCAATTGCACGCAATCCACCAGCGCAGCGCCCGCGCGCACGTCGCTGATGATGACCAGGTTATCGGTCGGTTGAATGAGTTTCTTCGCGCGCAGATATTTCTCGGCGGTTTCGATCGTAGCGTTGGGGTCGTCGGTGAAGTCGATTCGCACCGGATGCGTCCCCCAGCAAAGCGCCAATTGGCGGTAAACGATTTCGTCGGGAGTGAAGGCGAAAATCGGCGCGTGCTCGGGGCGCAGGTTGGAGACGTTTCGCGCCATCGTGCCGTGTCGAGTAAAGACGATCAGCTTGGAGCGCGCGAGCGAATCGGCGAGGGTCACGGCCGCGGAGACGGTTTTTTGGCGGTTATTTTCCAGGAGCGCGCCCTTGGCATAGCCGGCGCCGCCGCTTCGCTCGATCCGGCGCGCGACTTTATCGAGCACCTTCACGCAAGCGACCGGGTAACGCCCGGAAGTGGTCTCGCCGGTTAACATCATCGCGTCGGCCTGCTCGTAAACTGCATTGGCCACGTCGCTAATTTCCGCCCGTGTCGGCACCGGATTTTCCACCATTGACTCGAGCAGGTGGGTCGACCACGACCGGTTTGCCGAGCCGGAGACAATGCTGCACGATCCGCCGCTGCACGATCGGGAGGTCTTCCATCGGGCACTCGATCCCGAGATCGCCGCGCGCGATGAGGACGGCGTCCGACCCGCAGATCATCTCGTCGATCTGGCCGACGGCTTCCGCGCTTTCGATCTTCGCGATGACCCCGGCGCGGCTCCCCTTTTCGCGCAATACTTCGCGGAGCTCATCGAGGTCGCGCCGTTGCCGCGCAAAACTGAGCGCGACAAAATCGACACCCACCTCTACGCCGAGTGCGACATCGGCGAGATCCTTCTCGGTCAACGCCGGCAGGTTCACGTGCACGCCCGGGAGGTTCACGTGCCGATGCGAACCAAGGCTGCCGGCCGTGAGCACCTCGCACCGGATCCGCTTGTCCCCCTTCTCGAGCACGCGCAACTGCATCACGCCGTTATCGAGCAGGATGGTGTCGCCTAAGGCCACGTCGTGAATCAGGTCGTAGTTCACCGTGATCGAATTTTTCTCCTCGCTCGCCACCGCCGGCAGACGGATTTCGAGAATGTCGCCGGTCGCGAGCTCGAGCTCCTGCGCGACCGGCCCGGTCCGGATGGCGGGTCCCTGGGTGTCCAGGAGAATGGCAATGCCGCGCCCGAGCTCGGCCGCGATCGTCCGCACGCGCGGCACGATTTCGCGCACCCAATCATGCTGCGCGTGACTCATGTTCAGTCGGAAAACATCCGTGCCGGCGACGATCATTTCCCGGATGGTTCGCGAGTCCTGCGAAGCCGGGCCGAGCGTGCAGATGATTCTGGTCTTGCGCATCGCGCAGAGAATTCCAAGACAGGCCCGTTTTGCAAGGTCGCTTTTCCGCAAGCGCGCGTCCCCGCTGTAGACGCTTCGCTCTGCGAAGCGCGAGAGTTGCTTCGCTACGGATGATCCGCGCGTTGCCTGACGCTGCGACCTGAAAGCCTGGATCGACCGCCGGAGTCGCTAGGCCGACTCTACTTTCTCGTTCCTCGACTGCGCCTCCGGCTCCGCTCGGGATGACCAAACCTTTTAGACGCTTTCCGGGAAAGAGGCTTATAGCCAAGACTCTGGCATCTGCCGACGAATCTCGATATCCGGGGACGCCGCGCCGCGGGTCATGCCGGTGCGCTTGGCCCATTCCACCATCCTGCTCAAGCCTACTTCTAAGGAATGTCTTTCGTCGTCCGGAAAAAGCGCTCGAACTTTTGCGTGCGAGCAGTAAGCATCCTTCACTTCGTGCCGCTCCGTCAAATGTTCAATTCTCGGTTCCACCCCTAGAACCGCGCAGACCTTTAAAGCCACTTCATTAACGGTGTAAGTCTGGTCGGCGCCAACGTTGAAGATTTCATTGTAGGCCGCGTCCGAAGTGATCGACAGGGCGATGATTGGGGCCACGTCCTTGATGTAGCTGAACGCTCTCGTTTGTTCTCCATCACCGAAAACAGTGAGCGGCTTGCCTTGCAGGATTTGACTGATGAAAATTCCGATCACATTCCGGTACTTATCACTCAAGTTTTGACGTTCTCCGTAAATGTTGTGAGGCCGGAAAATGATCGAGTTGAGACCGAACAACTCTTGGCAGAGGCGCAACTCTTGTTCGACGGCGAACTTGGCGATGCCATAAGAATCCTCGGGCTTTGGCGTCATTTCCTCTCGCATCGGGACCGGGAGGTTCCCGTAGACCGCAATCGAGGAAGCGAAGACGAAGCACTTGATTTCGTGGTTGATGGAAGCGTTGATGAGATTAACGCTGCCGATAAGATTGTTTTCGTAGTTGAACCGTTTGACGAAATGGCTCAAGCCTTCCGCGGCGTAGGCGGCAAGATGAAACACATAATCGAAGCGATACTGCTCGAAAAGACTATCGACCTTCTCCCGGTCGAGAATGCTCCCGGCCACAAACTGCGCCTTCTCGTTCACGTTTTCCCGAAAACCACCACTTAGGTTATCCAGGACTACGACTTCGTAGCCGACGGCGAGCAATTCGTCCGTGACATGCGAGCCGATAAAGCCAGCGCCACCCGTTACTAAAACCGTGCTCACGCGTTCTCTAATCCGCTAAAAATTCTCCGCCAAAATCTCGTCGATGTAAAACGGAGAATACTTCTCGCTTAGTTCTACATACAGGTGTCCGTCGGCCTCGTATTCATTCCTGTACCAAAAGCCAATCGATTCCCAAGCCTTTCTCGAGGCTACGACCTGGAGGCAGTCGATGTGTTGGAAGCGAACCGGGTTGCCGGTCAGGATCCGTTCGTCATTCTTGTGATGAATAATGGTAAAAATGATGAGGTCTTTTGTCGTGCCGTCCCGGTCGATACAATCGCTGATTTTCTGCAGGCAATCGGGGTAAAGCAGGTTGTCGATATTGAAATGGAGGACGTATTCTCCATCCGCAATTCTAAGCCCGTAGTTCCTAAGAGAATGTCCCCAGTCGCCAAACCTTTCCTTGCTGTAAACCGTCTTGATCTTGGCGAAGGAGGTAAGATCGAATTCCTTCTCGTAGGATATTTGTTTGAAGCCGTCATGGAGAAGGATGACTTCGAAGTCCTGGCAGGTTTGCGAAACAAGGCTTTGTACTCCACGACGAGCAGAGTGCCTCGAGGTATGGCTGTCGCAATCAACGACGATAATCGAAAATTTTGGTGTCACGCACTCCTTCGTAGGCCAAGGCGAGGCTAGGCTACACGAGAATATTCTTTTGTCGATATCGGGTGCTTTCTCCAAGATCCGGGTTGCGTTCGCTTATTCTGCTCTTAACAGTGCACAGCTGTGCTGAACGGGAAGAAGATCGTCGTTGTGATGCCGGCTTACAATGCTGCACGAACCTTGGAGCAGACGTATGCCGAGGTCATGTCTCAGGGCATCGTCGATCTGGTCATTGTGGTGGACGACGCCAGCCAAGATGCCACTCTGCAGATCGCGCGAACGCTTCCCGGTGTCCAGATCGCGGTTCACCCTGTGAATCGTGGCTATGGGGCTAATCAGAAGACGTGCTACGGACTTGCTCTCGACGCGGGGGCGGACATTATCGTCATGGTTCATCCAGACTACCAGTATAGCCCGCGACTCATCACGACCATGGTGTCACTGGTTGAAAGCGGCCTCTATCCCTGCGCGCTGGGTTCACGAATCCTGGGAGGTGGGGCTTTAGCAGGCGGGATGCCGATCTGGAAGTATGCCGCTAATCGGATTCTTACTTTGTGTGAGAACATTCTCTTTGGCGCTAAGCTTTCGGAATACCATACCGGCTACCGTGCTTTCACTCGCGAGTTACTTATGAGTCTTCCGCTGGCCAGAAATTCAGATGATTTTGTTTTCGATAATGAGGTGCTCGCTCAGATCCTTTGGCTCGGTCATCCTATTGGCGAAATCAGTTGTCCGACCAAGTATTTTCCGGAGGCGTCGTCGATTAATTTTCGCGCGTCTGTCCGCTATGGCTTCGGGTGTCTGGCGACGGCCTTGCGCTTTCGGATGGCCCGGATGGTTGGGCAGGGGCGGCTGTTTCCAGCTTTGGACACCTAGCCGAGTATGGTCATGAGAAGCTCGCAAGCGCGACGTTGGGCGGTCGGTCTGGGGTTATTTCTTCTCTTCGCGGCGGTCCTTGTCTTGCGGCGACCCGGTTGTCTGACGCACCCGCAGTTTTGGGCAGAGGACGGCGCCCACTTCTATCCGGACGCGCTTTATCGACCGTTTTGGTTGAACCTTACCACTTACGCTTACGGTTACTTCGATGTGCTCCTGCGATTGACTCACGCAGCAACGGCTCTCTTCCCTCTGAAGCGAGCGCCGCAAGTCCTTACCGTCTGCGCCATTGTCATTCAAGCGGCTGTGCCCCTGTTTCTCGTTTCCAGGCGCACGGAGAACTGGCTGGGCGCTTTCCCGGTTCGCCTGGCCGCGGCTTTGCTCTACTGCGCCCTGCCGAACAGTTTCGAGGCTCACGGCATCGCACTTCACTCGCGCGTGCATCTCGCCATCCTCGCGGCCCTTATTCTCGTGAGTGCACCGCCAGCCGGGCTCGCTGGCAAAGTTTTCGATGTGGTGACTCTGGCGGTTAGCGGACTTTCTGGGCCCTTTGTCTTCGCGCTTCTGCCGATCCCACTCTTGCTCTCCTTTCGCTCACGCTCGCCGGCGCTTCAGCGTAACCTTGTCGTTCTCTTGGCGACTTTGCCGTTCGCTCTCTTTGCGCTTTTGAGTTCCACCTCCAAGCGGGTGGTCGGACATTTGGGCGCTTCGCTGGTGAACGGCGCTCGGATCATCGGCGGGCAGTTCACGACTTCCTTCTTCCTGGGAGAGAAAACCTACGCCGTGCTTCTGGGCAAGCCCTGGTTCGACGCTTGGGCCTGGAGCAGCACCATTCTATTTGTTTTGCTTCTCGCGCTCCTCATTATCTATGCGGCGCCGGAGATTCGGTGTCTCTTGATCTTCGGCTTTAGCCTGCTCGCGATGGCGCTGGTGACTCCGCTTGCCGGCTTCGATCGCTCGCACTGGGACGCGCTCTGGCAAGTGCCGGGTTGTGGTCAGCGCTACTACGTGCCGGGAATGGCAGCGATCCTTTTCGGGATCAGTTCTCTGGCCGGGCGCGGACGGAAGCTGTGGCTGCGCGGGATCGGGATCGGACTCTTACTTTTGATCACCGTGATGGGCGCGCGCGTTGATTTCGTTTTACCACCTTTTACCGACTACAATTTTCCGAAGTACGCCAAGCGCTACAAACACCTTCCGGCCGGGGAGACCATCTCGATCCCGATTAATCCGCCAGGATGGAAGATGGTTCTACGAAGTCCGAACAGTGCGCAATAAAAGACGGCCGTTGTTCATCCCGCGGCTTGAAGTGCGCGGGGGATTGCGCAATCCGCGTGCGACCTGTTGAATAGCGGCGATGCATCCAAGCTCGTTCGATAAGATGACCGCGTTCGTCGAGAAATACCTCGGCGCGCGACGGGAAGAGCCACTCGTCATCCTTGATCTCGGGAGTCAGGATTTTAACGGCTCTTACCGCGCACTTTTCGAACGCAAACCGTGGCGGTACCGCGGGGTCGACATGGCGGCTGGGAAGAATGTCGACGTCGTCCTGCGCGACCCGTATCGCTGGCGGGAAATCAAAGCGCGCAGCGCCGATGTCATCATCTCGGGGCAGACTTTTGAGCACACCGAGCTTTTCTGGCTGACGATGCGGGAGATCGCGCGCGCGCTGAAGCCGGGCGGCCTTTGCTGCATCCTCGCGCCTTCGGCCGGTCCGGAACATCGCTATCCGCTCGACTGCTGGCGCGTGTATCCCGACGGGCTGCGCGCGGTGGCGCGCTACGCCGGCCTCGAAACGCTGGAGGCTTGGACGCAATGGGAGGATCTCCCGCAATACGACGACGAGAGCAACAAGTGGCACGACTCCGTCCTGGTGGCGCGCCGGCCTAACGAGAAGCGGCGGCGCGGCAACTGGCGGCGCCGGCTCGGCGCTTGGCTCGAGCGGCAGAGTCGTTAGGCTAAATTTCGCCGCGTCGGTTCCTCCGCCACGGCGAAGAGATGCATCTGCAACGCGACGCCTTCACGGGTGCGCAAAGGGTGTTCGCCATAGGGAAAAACTTCCACGTCGCGGAAGTGCCGGCGCAGCAGCGTGCGCAGACTCGCGCGCGTAAAAAATTCTTATGGTCGGCTTCGAGCAGATGCCACGGCACCACGCGCCAATCGTAGAGGCAGGGCAAAATCTCCAGATTCGGCACGGAAAAGAGCACGCGGCCACGGGTCATCCGCGCGATTTCCTGCACAAAAAATTCCGGCTCCGCACTATGCTCGAGCACCTAGATGCAAATCGCACAGTCCCATTCCGCGTCGGCGGCGGGAAGAACACGCGCAGCCGCGTCCACCTCGCGAAACGGCAACTGCCGGCGGCGCAAAATTTCGCAGCAATGGGGATCAACTTCCAACCCGAGCCCGTAGGCGCCCGCGCCGCAACCGACATCGATCACCGACGTGTCTGGCGGCAGATAATTACGCATTAAATTCGCCACTTCCATTCCGGGTTCCTCTAACGGTGGCCCCGAGCCGTAAATATTTCCCGGTGCAACAAAACCTCGTTCTCCGGCGCCACCACCTCGCCGTAAGGCCGCGCCGCGAGCGCAGCGGGCAAGAGCCGCACCGGCTGCTCTGCAATCGTTAGGGGATTTTCTTCTGCCCAAGAGGCGGTGACACGCAAAGTTGCCTCCCGCGGCGTCGTTAGGGCAGTGGGCAGCCGGCCAAGCATGCGAAAACCAGTGCTCGCGTGGTCGGGAAGACCGAGCCTCTTGCAAATATCGGGCCGGTAAAAGAGCGTGCGCGTTTCCGCGCAGCAGTCCTCATCCAGATAAGCGCGCAGCCGACAGGATGCTGGGCCGCGATGCGCAGCGTAAATCCAGCCGGAGAGCAGGATGGACTGATCGTAAATGCTTTCGCCCGGCAGAGGTGTTTCCAGGTTCGCTTGCAGCACGGGAGAAGTCATCCGGCGTCGTTAGGCAACAGTGTTTCGACGCGCGGCGAAAAAGCCAGCGCGTAGCCGGGAAGTTGCAGCGCGAGGTTGCGATTGTAGAAAGGATCGCGCCCCAGCACGGCCACATGGCGCGTCCGCATGTAGGTCGCCTCGCGAAAAAACTGCGCCAGCTCGGCCGGCGTGCGGTGATGCCCGCGCGAGACCGATTCGTCGTGGAGCAAATTCGCGTAAGGCGTCCAGACTGTCGCGCAGCCGGCTTCCGCGGCGCGCAAGCAGTAGTCGATATCGTTGAAATTCACGTCGAGATTTTTTTCATCGAATCCGCCCAGCCGCTCGAAAAGCTCGCGGCACGTCACGAGACACGCGCCGGTCACTGCCGCGCAGCGCCTTTGCAAAACAGCGCGATCAAAATAGCCGTGATGTCCGCGCGGCATGCGCGGAAAAGCATGGCCGGCCACGCCGCCGAGCCCGAGGATCACGCCGCCATGCTGCAGCGTCCCGTCCCCATACCAAAGGCGCGCGCCGACCGCTCCGACTTCGGGTCTCACCGCGTGGCTCGTCATTTCGGTTAACCAACCGGGCTCGGTAACCTCGATGTCGTTGTTCAGGAAAGCGAGCACCTCTCCGAGGGCAGTGGCCGCGGCGAGGTTGTTGAGGCGGCTGAAATTAAACGGGCCGTCATCGCGCAAGACGCTCGCTTCGCCGGCCGTCTCCAGACCACGCAGGTAGTCCAGCGTCTCCGCTTCGGTTGAGCCGTTATCCACGACCACGATTTCAAACGCAGGATAATTCGTCAGGTCGCGCAGGCTCTCGAGGCAACGCCGCAAGAGCGGAGCGCGATCGCGGGTCGGGACGATAATGGTGACCAGCGGCGCCGGTTCCGGGAGGGCATACTCGACGCGATGCGCCTCGCCATTTTCCGGGCACGCTTCCACCCGGGCGGCGATATTTTTGCGTTGCAGGTGATCTGTAAGGGCGCGCCGCGCCGCCTCTTTTGCGTAGGGCTTGGCCTCGGCTGTGGCCGCGACGCTGCCGGGCGCCATCCGCCAATGGTAAAGAATGCGCGGGATATGCCGCACCTGTTCCGGGCGCAGTTGCTCGATGCAGCGCAAGGCGAGATCGTAATCCTGCGAGCCTTCGTAGCCCTCGCGAAAGCCCCCCACGCTTCGGAGCATTTCCATTTCGTAAACTCCGAGGTGATTGATGTAATTCTGTCCGAGGAAAAACTCGGCGTCCCAATCGCTCTTGAAGTAGGGACTCACGCGCATTCCCTCGCGATCCAGTTTGTCCTCATCGGAATAGATGAGCCGGGCCTGTGGCTGCGCCGCAATCTCCAGCGCGACCCAGGCGAGCGCGTCGGGCGCAAGGGTATCATCCTGGTCGAGGAGCGCGCACCAGGCGCCGGAGGCGAGGGAGAGGGCGGAATTCGAAGCCGCCGCAATGTGGCCGTTCTGCTCTCGCAAAGTCAGGCGGATGCGCCCGTCGCCGGCGGCCGTTTTCTCCAGAAACGGGCGCGTCGCCGGATCGGTCGAAGCGTCGTCAGCCAAACAGAGCTCCCAATTTTCATAACTCTGCCCCCGCACCGAAGCGATCGCTTCCTCGAGCAACGCGAGATCGGGATTGTAAACCGGCAGGAGAATCGAGATACGCGGCTGCACGAGCGTGGCCCGAAGCCGGCGGCGCATGGCGATGCGGCTGCTCGCCGAGGGGACATCATAACGCGCCACCCAGTCCGCGTAGGTCATCGGCTCTCCGCGTTTTCCGGCCTCCCTACGATCTCACGGACGAGACCGATGAATTCGCCGCCAAACCGATCCAGAGAAAATTGCTCCTCAAAGGTGGTGCGGGCGTTGCGCCCGAGCCGGCGCGCCTCCTTCGGGTCGCGCAGCAGGCGCTCCAGCGCCGCGGCCAGCTCGGCCGCATTTTCCGGCCTGACGAGCAGCCCGTTCTCGCCGTCGCGGATATATTCCGGCACGCCTCCCGCGGTCGTGCTCAGGATCGCTTTCCCGAGGCTCATCGCTTCCAGAATCGTGACCGGCATGGCTTCGTCACGCGACGCACAGACAAGCACATCGGCCTCTTCGAGCAGTGCGAGCGCCGCGGCGTGCTCGATTTCACCGAGGATTTGCACATTCTCCATCCCCCGCGCGAGCTCATAAAGCCTGACCGCGAACGCCGGGTCCATCACCCGGCCGGCGATCTGAAATTTCCCCTGCTCCCGCAACGCGGTGGGGAGGAGTCGGAGCGCCTGGGCAAAAACATCCTGCCCTTTTCGCGGCTCGACGCTGCCCAGAAGCAGGAAGCGCAGAGCGCCCGCGGTCGCCGGGGGGGGCGTTGACGCCGGCGGCCGCCCGAGATCGGGAATGCCATAGGCGATCCGCCGCGGAGTCCGATCGGTGAAAGGCCGATAAACCGCGGCGGTGCGCGCGGCCGGAGTGAAGATCACATCGGCCTCCCGAATCGAGGAGCGCAGATTGATATCCTCCCGCAGGTAATGCTCGCCCACGAGCGTCTCGTGCAGCCACCAAAGTGCTGGTACGCCTTCCTTTTTTGCGGCGCGAATGGCGGGCCAGCCTTGGATCGTGTTGGCCAGGAGTGCGTCGAAATTGCGCAGGAATTGAAGGAAGGATTCATGCTCCTTCATGATCAGCGGATCGAGAATGAGCGGAATGCCCACGGCCTCATATTGCGCCCGCAAAGGTCCATCCGCCGGCGCCATCACGGTGACGAAGAACCCGTTTGCCCGGCACCAGCGCGCGAGGTGGAGCATGAGGATGGGCGCGCCGCTCAGGCTCAGATCGTGGGAGATGAAAAGCAGATCGAGCGGCGCGGCCGGCGCCTCCTGGTTGCGGCCCGACATGCGGATGGGCGTGGGCGAATCGGCGTAAAGCCAGTCGCGCATCCGGTCGGTAAAATAAGGATCGTGGGTGGCGTCGCCGCCCCAGCGCCGGAGCAGATGGATCGAAGATTTGTCGCGGCGCACGGCGGCTTCCGGCTTGCGCTCAGCTTCGCCTAACGAGGCGTGGCCGGCATGGTGGAGGGTCGCAAAAGGAGTGAAAACGCAGCGCCACCCCGCCGCGCGCAGAGCGAAGCAGAGGTCGATGTCGGAGTGCAGGATCGGCGTCTCCATGCTGTTGAACCCACCCAGCTGCGCAAAATCTTCCCGGCGCAGCGCGAGACAGGCGCCGGAGAGCGCCGAGACGGCCCGGAACGATTGTGCGAAATTATTGTAATCCGCCGAGTCGGCCGGCCACTGATGGCAGGCGGTCCCGACGAGCCCGCGCACGCCTGTGACGAGGCCCGCATGCTGAATTTTTCCGCTCGCGTAAAGGAGCTTGGGCGCGACTGCGCCGATCTCGGGATTCTCCAGCGGCTCGATCAGGTTTTGAATCCAATCGCGCTGGCTGCTCTCGACGTCGTCGTTAAAGAAAATCAGCCGCGACCCGGTCGCGGCGGCGGCGCCCCGATTGCACTTATCGGAAAAATTAAAGGCCTCGTCGTAGCGCACACAACGCACTGGTCCGTTTGCCGGGAGCGAATCGGCGAGGCGGCTATTGGTCACGAGGATGATTTCGTAATCGGGGTAATCGGTCTGTCGCGGGAGCTGTTCGAGACAGGCGCGCGCACGCTCCGGCGAATCGGTCGGAATAATGAGAGAGACGCGCGGCCAGTTTGTGATCGTGAGGCGGGCGCGATTGGCGGTGGGCAGCTCGATGATTTCCGCGTCGCGTCCGCGGCGTTGCATGGCCGCGCCGAGGGCGGCGAGATTAGTGGCGCGCGCCTCCGGTTTGCCTCCGCTCGAACCGGAGCCGGGATGCTCCCGCCAGTGATAGAGGACGTGCGGGACGTGGACAATGCGGCGCGCTACTTCCGTCGCCCGGAGCGCAAAATCGTAATCCTGCGAGAGATCGAACTCCTTGCGGAACGACCCCACCCGCTCGACGAGCGCGCGCCGGTAAGCGGTGAGGTGCCCGAGATACATATAGGAGAGGAGCAGCTCCGGGTTCCATTCCGGCTTGAAGAAGGGCCTCTGCCGACCTCCTCTACTCGTTAGGCGATCCTCGTCGCTGTAAAAAATATCGCCTGCGGGTTCTGCAATAAGGGCCCGCGCCATTTCGTAAAGCGCAAACGGAGGGAGGAGATCGTCCTGGTCAATGCAGGCGAAAAACTCTCCCCGCGCGAGAGCGAGTGCGCGGTTGGTGTTCTCCGCGATGCCGCGATTCTGCGGGAGCAATTCAAGACGCAGGCGCGGCTCGTTCTCCGCCCAGCTCTGCAAACGCTTCTTCGTCTCCGCGTCCGATCCCCCGTCGGCCACGCCAATCTCGAAGCGCTCGTAAGTCTGCGCCGCGAGCGACTCGATGAGCTCTTCCAGAAAAGCCGGGGGCGGGTTGAAAGTGGGAAGGATGAGGCTGAGGAGCGGCGGGTTCGGCAGCACCGCCGCGGCGATTTTTTGTTCCTCGAGCCCGCTCCGGTCCGGCTCGTTTTTGACGATCCAATCGGCGTAGCGATTGACCGGAGCCTCGACGGCGCGTTTGGTTTTTTTTAGCGCCGGCAGGGGCGGCGTTTTCGCCCGGCTGAGATTTCCCGGGATGCGGCGCAATTCGCGCACGATCCGCGCCGGAATCGAACGCTTCTTTTGCGGGGCCGCGGCCAGGAGCTGTTTCGCCTCGGCCAGTTGTTTTTTCAGCTTCTGGTTTTGCCCGCGCAGTGCCTCGCTTTGATTGACCCAATGCTGCAACTGTTCGCCCTGGGTGTCCATGATGAGCTGCGCCTTCACCCGGTCGTGATGGAGCTCGTCGAAAGCGCGGGCGCGCTCCGCTTTTTCCTCCGCCCGTTCCGTGATCTCGCGCGCTTGCTCGTCCATGATTTCCTGCGCCTTCCAACGATCGGAGAGGAGGGTGTCGAGCCAGATCTGCTGGAGCTCGAGCGCGCGGTTCCGGCGCTCGGCCGCGCCGGCGCGCTGCTCCGCGTCGATCCGCGCCGCGTTTGCCCGGTAAAAGGCGGCGAGCTCCGCGCGGGCTTCCGTTGACCCAAAAATCCGGTCTGCGAGCGGTCCCGTGACCGAGCCGGTGAGGCCCAGTCCGATGCCGTCGGGAAACTCTGCGACAGCTTTTGGTGAGAGCATTTTCTCCCAGGCGCGACGCGGCGGCGGGGTCCGCTCAAGGGCGAGACCATGAAACAAAACCAATCCGCCGGGCGCAAGTTTGGGCAGCCAGACGCGCAATTCCTCCCGCAGGATTTGGTCATCGTCGCAGTCGTCGAAGAAGAGGAGATCGAGCGAGCCGTCAGCCTCTTCATCCGCCAGCGCGAGCGGACGACCGGCGACGAGGGTGGCGAGATCGCAATACTGCGCCGCGGAATCAGCGATCGCCTTTTTCCAGGCATCGTCTTGCTCCGCGTCTTCGTCAGGCCAATCCGGGCGGATGGTCAGGCAATGGCCGCTAATTTTTCGCTCCTGCAGAGCCTGGCAGAAGGTGAAGTGCGGCTGGCCGTCGCCATAGCCAAGCGTGACAATCCGCGCCGGTTGGCGCAGCGTGACCAGATCGTAAAGAAGCGGAAGATGAAAACGCGCAGCACCTCCCGAGTAAAACCGGGGTTCAAAGCGGAGACTGGGAAGTTCGAGAAACATGCAAGCCCGGCGTGAGGTGAAGCAATTACTCAGCGGCCCAGGCGCAGGACGCAAGCTTTGAGCATCTCCTGTTTCATCGCCAGCGGCTGCCAGATCGCGACCACGCATCTCTACCGTTGCCTCCATCTCGAGGACCAATTGCGCGCGCTCGGGCATCGGGCGCGGGTCGCCGACTGGAGAGAGGAAGCGAAGATCAAGGTCGACGACGCGCTCGCCTGCGACCTGATCTTTCTCTATCGCCTGCCTATGAGCGCGCCGCTCCGGGCGCTCATCGAGACGGCTCGCGCCTTAAAGAAGCCCGTCATCTTTGACACCGATGATCTTATCTTCGAACCGGAGCTGATCGATCAGCACCGCGCGGTGCGGAATCTTTCGCCTGACGATCAGCAACTGCACGCTGCCGGGATGCGGCGTTATCTCGAAACTCTGGAAGCGTGCGACACGGTCGTGACCGCGACGCCGCTCCTCGCCGAGTTCGCGCGCCGCCGGGCGAAACCAGCCTACGTGCATCGCAACAGTCTCGGCCGCGAGATGTCCGCGCTGGCGAAGAGGCTGCGAGGTCGCCGGGGGAAGCGTGAGGCCGTGGTCATCGGTTACGGCAGCGGCACGGCCACGCACGATGTTGATTTCGCGGAAGCGGCCGGGGCGCTGGAGCAAATCCTGGAGCGTTTTTCGCAGGTCGAGTTGTGGATCGCGGGCCCCCTTGAACTGCCGCCGTCGCTGGCGCAGATGGCGAAGCGAGTCCGGCGCTTTCCGCTGACCGATTGGCGGGAGTGGTTCGCGCTTCTGAGCCAGATGGATATCGCGCTCGCGCCGTTGGAGCGCGGCAACGTTTTTTGTCGGGCGAAAAGCGAGATCAAATTCGTCGAAGCCGGCGCGCTCGGCCTGCCCACGGTGGCATCGGCAATCGATCCCTACCGCGACGCGATCACGGATCGAGTGGATGGGTTACTGGCAGCCGATGAAGCCGAGTGGGTCAACGCGCTGACGGAGCTAATCGAGCAGCCGGAGCGACGGCAACAAATCGGTGAGCGCGCACGAGAGATCGTCGAATCGCGCCACAGCCCGCAAGCGCGCACTCGCGACCTGACCTGGTTATTGCCGCAGTTATACCATCACCGTCATCCCTCGACTACGCCCCGCGGCCGCGGGGCTTCGCTCAGGATGACACTGGGGCGTTGGCTTCGGCGTCGCAAGGTAAAGGACAAGCTCACGATCAATTGGCTCGTCCCAGAGCCCTTCCCTGGCGCCGGTGGGGATGTGGGAATCTTTCGGATCATCCGCGACCTCGCGGAATTTGGTCACGACTGCCAGGTGTATGTGGTTGCCTATAATTTAATGACTCACTTCGACACTGCGGAGGTCCGCGCGTACGTGCATGAGCATTTCGGCCCGAGCACTGCGCAGTATCATCGCTACGAGGGTGAGATAGGAAACGCCGATTGCACTTTTGCCACCTTCTGGCCCACGGTGGAGAACCTGACCGGCTTGCTCAAAGGCGGGCGCCGCTATTACCTCGTGCAGGATTTCGAACCCTCGTTTTATCCCGACCATCCGCTCCACTACCTGAGAGCAGAAAACACCTATTGTGCCGGCTTGCGTTGCATCACCCTCGGTCCCTGGCTGACCAAACGCCTGCGCGATAACTATCACGCACAGGCCGATTACTTTGATTTCGCCGTAGATACCGACGCCTACCGGCCGCGGCCAGGTCTGAAGTCGAAAGCGAAACGAGTTAGTTTTTATTCCCGTCCAGCGACGCCACGGCGCGCCTATGAGATGGGGCTGCAGGTGTTTAAGCGAATGCATGAGGAGTTTCCCGAGATAGAGATCGTCTTCTTCGGCGTGGACGAGCTCACGCCCGCGCCCACTTTCCCTTTCGTGAATCGCAGGAAGTTGCCGCAGGAAGAACTGGCTCAGCTCTTCTCAAGCTCTGATGTCGGCGTTGTTTTTTCGCTTTCGAATCCTTCCTTTGTTCCGCTGGAGATGATGGCTTGTGGTTGCGCCGTGCTTGAGGTCGCGAGCGAACGCTGGGACGGGATCCTCACTCACAATGAAAACGCCTGGCTGGTCGAGCCGACGCCGGAGGCTGTGGTGGAAGGCTTAAGGAAGTTGCTGACCGACGAGAAACTGCGCGCGGAGTTAGTCGCCAATGGCCTGGTCCTGACGCGTGAGATGAGCTGGCGCAAATCTGCCCGGCAGATTGAAAGGATCCTCCTCCGTGATCTCGCCTGAAGCACTTCCCTCGCGACGTTTCAAACCCTTGCGCTATGGCCTGGGCGCGTGGACCGAACATATCTTCTTTGCTTATGACCTGGTCACGCAATCGCGCCCGAAGCTTCTCGTCGAGTTAGGCACGGATCGGGGTGAAAGTTATTTCGCCTTCTGTCAATCCGTGCAGGAGAACAAAACTGGCACGCGTTGTTTCGCAGTCGATCATTGGCGCGGCGATCCGCACGCAGGGAGTTATGATGAAGCGACCTTCACCGACGTCTCCGGGCATAATAACGCGCATTACGCAGACTTTTCCACTTTGCTGCGCTCGAGCTTTGACGAAGCGCTGACGCACTTTGCCGACGGAAGCATCGACCTGCTGCATATCGATGGTCACCACACCGAAGCCGCGGCTCGACACGACGTTGATGCATGGCTGCCGAAGCTACGCCCGGGCGGCATCCTGCTGATGCACGACGTGGCGGTGCGCGCGCGGGATTTCGGGGTCTGGAAAGTTTGGGAGGAGCTGGTGGCGCGCCGAGATGCGTTCGCTTTCTCGACGCCGCCAGGGCTAGGCGTGTGGCGAAAGCCGGGATTCGCAGGAGCGACGCCGCCGCTGCTGAACACGCTCTTCACTGCGCCTAACGAGTCCTGCTTCGCGCTGCTCGTTTACTACCAGGGGCGGAATGCTGCGCTGCACGAGAAGATGGCGCGGCAATGGCGCGACGGGAGCATCCGCGCCGCGCCGCTCGCGAGTGAGACCGTCATCCAGGTCTTCTGGCGCGGGGAGGGCGGGTATTCCGAGGAAGAGTCGGCCGATGCGCGGGTCGGACATGGCAGCTGGAAGGAGGTGGTCATCCCGCTGCCTGCGCGCGAGCCGGTGCGGGGGCTGCGGATCGATTTTTTCAGCGCGCTCACGATCGTGGAGATCGAGGAGATCACGGTGAACAACGCGCCGGTGCAGCTGGAGGCGCTATCGTTAGGCGGCGACTGCGTGCGCCTGAGCGTGAAGCCGCTTCGGCTCCAGATCACGGGGATGGATCCGCAGTTATATCCGCAGGCTTTTACGCCGCCGCTTCCGCGCGAAGGGTTAATCGTGCAGATGAGACTGAGAGTCGATCCGGCTTAAGCTCACTTTATTCTTACACCTGCACTTACACTTTCTCGGAGGTGTAAGTGTAGGTGTAGGTGCAGGATTAAAGGTTTTGAAGCGGCGCCGCACCCGCGCTTCGCAGAGCGAAGCGTCTACAGTGCGTCGCGAAGGGGGCGCGAGAGGTCGTCTTTTACCCGGTCGAGGATGCCGTTGACGAAGCGGCCGGAATCGGGCCCGCCGAATTCCTTCGCGAGCTCAATCGCTTCGTTGATCGAGACCACCGGCGGGATGTCGTCCCGGTAAAACATCTCGTAAATCCCAAGCCGGAGCACGTTGCGATCGACCGCGGCGATGCGGTGGAACTCGAAGTTCTCGCAGTAGCGCGTGATGCGCTCGTCGATCTCCGGCAGGTGCAGGAGCATTCCTTCGATGAGCGGCTGAGCGAACTGCTGGACGCTCGTTTTCGCCGGACACATTTCCCAAAATTCCGCGATCGTTTCCGGGCTGTCGCCGCCATGGAGGTCGCGCCAGAAATGATATTGCAGCGCCGCGCGGCGCGCCGAGTGACGCTTGCCCATGCTATTTACGGAGATCGGCGACGAGGTTGGCGATCTCGAACGCGGCGCGCGCGGCTTCCGTCCCGCGATTAATCCGGTCCCCGAGACAACGTTCGCGCGCCTGCTCGTCGTTCTTCAAACTCTGGACGCCGTGAATCACCGGCACGCCGTGTTCGAGCGCGATCTGCTGGAGCGAACCGGTGATCACTTCGCCGAGCAGCCGCGCGTGGTCGGTATCGCCTTCGATAATCACGCCGAGCGCAATGATCGCGTCCGCCGATTTCTTCAGCGCGACTTCGCGGACGACGATCGGGATTTCGAAAGCTCCGGGCACGAGATGCAAGGTCACGTTCGCCTGCGGCGAAAGCGCGCGTAGCTCCTCGGTGCAGTGGGTCACGAGGCCCTGCACATATTTCGCGTTGAACTGGCTCGCGACGAGGGTGAAGCCGCGCTTCACGTTGACGAGGCGGGGCCGCGGTGGGACGAATTGCGACATCGTTAGGCGGAAGCGATTTGCGAGCGAGGTTGAGCGCGACGCTCTGTCGTCGCGAGGATCCTGGGCTCGTTATTGAAACACGCGATGACGGAGCATCGCGCTCCAACGCGGGCGGCTGACGCGGAGCGACGCACTAGAGTAAGTGCCCCATCTTGAGCTTTTTCGTCTCGAGATATTTGGCGTTGTGCGGATTCGGCGCGCTCCGGATCGGCACCTGCTCGACCATCTGGATGCCGTAGCCCTCGAGGCCGACAACTTTCTTCGGATTGTTCGTGAGGAAACGGAATTTCCGCACCCCGAGATCGTGCAAAATCTGCGCGCCGATGCCGTAGTCGCGCAGATCGCTGGCGAACCCGAGGCGCGCATTGGCCTCAACCGTATCGAGACCTTCTTCCTGCAATTTGTAGGCGTGAATCTTCGCCGCCAACCCGATGCCGCGACCTTCCTGGCGCATGTAAACGAGGACGCCGCCCTGTTCGCTGATCTGCTGGAGCGCGGCGTGGAGCTGGTTCCCGCAATCGCAACGGTGCGAGCCAAAAACATCGCCGGTAAGACACTCGCTATGCACGCGCACCAAGGTCGGTTTCGTCTTCGAGATCTTGCCCTTCACGAGCGCGAGGTGATGCGCGCCGTCGATCGTGGAGCGGTACATGTGCAGATCGAAATCGCCGTAATCGGTCGGCAATTTCACCACCTGTTCGCGCACGATCAGCTTCTCGCGGACACGACGATGGGCGATCAAATTTTGGATCGTGCAGATGCGTAGCCGATGTTTTTTCCGGAACGCCATCAGCTCCGGGAGCCGCGCCATCGTGCCGTCGTCGTGGAGAATTTCGCAGAGTACACCGGCGGGTTGAAGCCCGGCCAGACGCGCGAGATCGACCGCGGCCTCGGTGTGCCCAGCGCGGCGGAGCACGCCACCTTCCTGCGCGCGCAGCGGGAAGATGTGTCCGGGCTGGACAAGATCGTCCGGAGTCGATTTCGGGTTCGCGATCGTGCGGATGGTCTCGGCGCGATCATGCGCGCTGATCCCAGTCGTGACGCCGTGCGCGGCATCGACCGAGACGGTAAAATCGGTCCGATACATCTCGCGATTTTGCGCGACCATGCGCTGGAGGCCGAGCTGCTCGGCGCGCTCCGTCGTTACCGGGACGCAGATGAGACCACGGCCGTGCATGGTCATGAAATTAATCGCCTGCGGCGTCGCCTTTTCCGCGGCCATGATGAGGTCGCCCTCGTTCTCGCGATCGGCGTCGTCGGTCACGATCACCATCTTGCCGGCGGCGAGATCGTGGAGCACGTCGTCGATCGTATCGAATTGAAAAGCTTCCGGTGCCTGGACGATCATCATCGGGCCGATAACATTGCCGTCGCGGCAGTGGGGGGCAACGGATTTTAAGCGGGGGATAGGTCGATGGGTCGTCGAGGACCCATAGGACTATTTTCCCTAACGAGAGATATCCGTCTGGCTCAACATCTTGAACCCTTCGCCCTGCAGAACCGAAGCGGCGCATTCCGTGTCGTCGACGTGGAGGGCGAGCGCGGCGAGACCATGCGGCCGGGTCAGGAGCGGGTAGCTGAAATGCATGTTCACTTCGGCCATGAGCAGCGCGGCGAGCAGCTCCGCGAGCTCGGTCGCGACCTCGGCCATTTCCACCACGAGCAGCTCGCAGACGCTGAACGCGACGTCGTGTTCGTTAAAAATATTCTCCACCGTCTCGGGATCGCTCACGACGATGCGGGCGATCGCGGAATCGGTCTGCTCGGCGATGCTGAGCGCGACCACGTGGGTGTTGCGCGAGCTCAGAAGCTTCACGATGTCGAGCATCGCGCCGACCTTGTTCGGCAGGAAAACGGAAAACTGCTTTACGAGGGGGCCGGCAATTTGGGAAGTGGTCTCAGGAGTCTTGGAAGCCATAGAAAAGCGCCGTGCGGCGAGCGGGCAATATGTCGGTGTCGCCACGGCGGTGGCAAATGAATAGTTAGCGTGCGCCGCGGCCGCTGGCCGGTCTCGACGTGGCGTGGATTGGGAGGAAATATGACGCCATGCAACGCTATGTCGCCTTTTTGCGCGGGATAAATCTCGGCCGGCGGCGGCCACCGATGAGCCAGTTGCGGGAGCTTTTCGAGGAGCTGGGCTTAGAGGAGGTCGCGACTTTTATCGCGAGCGGGAACGTCCTCTTCGCGAGCAAAGCGGACAATGCGCGCAAGCTCGAAGCCAAGATTGCGCAACATCTTCAGAAGTCGTTAGGCTACGACGTCGATACCTTTGTCCGGACCGCCGAGGAAGTTGTCATGATTGACCGCTTCGAGGCCTTCCCCGCCCAGACCGCGGCTGGTCACACCGTGCACGTGGGCTTTCTCCACGAAAAGCTCGCGCCGGACGTCGCGCGCAAGCTCGAGGCAGTGCAAACCGAAGAAGACGCCTTCCGCGTGCAGGGCCGCGAGTATTATTGGCTCTGCCGGGTTCGCTCGAACGAATCGAAAGTCTGGAGCGCGCCCGCCTTGAAAGCGCTCAAGCTGCCCTCCTCCTCGATGCGAAACCTAACCAGCATCCACAAACTCGTGGCGAAACATTTGTCGTAACCCTGCCTCTCCGGGGCGACTGTGCTCCTCGGCGCACCCGTTAATGAAGTGATGAAATTTTCCTCTCTCGTGAGTCTTGCTGGGACTGCGCTTCTCGCCGGTTGCGCGAGCAGTTCCACCCATTTTGTCGGTTCGGCCCGTCCGCCGATCAGTCCGGAGCAGGTGCGGATTTACCAGACGCGTCCGCCGCATTTCCAGGAAATCGCGCAGATCGATGCGAGCACGAGCGCGCACTTCTTCCATGGCGATCGACAGACCGACGCGGAAGCGATTCAGCGATTGAAAGAAGAAGCCGCAAAAGTTGGCGCGAACGGCGTTCTTCTCAGTCTCGTCGGGGATGAGCCGAGCGGCTCGATCGGCGTCGGTTTCGGTGGCGGCGGTTATTCGCGGAACACCGCGGTCAATGGCGAAGCGAGCGGCGCCGCGCCGCTCGTGAAAACCGGCGCGCACGGTCTCGCGATTTACGTTTTCGACCAACGCTGATACGCCCGCTCTTAAAGTTGTCATCCCGATCCGCCGCAGGACGGAGAGGGATCTCACAAGCGTGGCCCAATGCGATTTCTGGAACGACGCCGAGAAACGCTTGCGAGATCCCTCGTCGACTGCGCGACTCGGGATGACAACTGCCGCCCCAATTGGCGCGCCGACGTTCCGTCGCTAACCTCAACGCTGATGTTCGGATTCGGACGAGAAAGACGGCGGCGGCACTTGCGCAAGGAGCCGGTACCGATCGCGTGGCAGCAAATCATCGCGCGCAATCTCCCCTTCTTCGCCCGCCTCCCCGTTGCCGATCAACGTGAGCTCCTCGGGCACCTTCAGGTTTTCCTCGCGGAGAAACGCTTCGAAGGTTGCGCCGGCCTCGAGGTCACCGACGAGATGCGCGTCACCATCGCGACGCAGGCTTGCCTGCTCCTCCTCCATCGGAAGACGAATTACTTCCCGCGGCTCCTCACGATTCTGGTTTATCCGAGTGGCTATCTCGTGAAAGAAAATCAGCCCTTTTCCGGCGCGATCTGGTCGGAAGGCCACGCCGGCCGCCTCGGCGAAACGCAGCGGCAAATGGGCTCGCTCGTCCTCGCCTGGGACGCCGCCAAAGAAGGCAGCCACGATCCGGCCGACGGGAAAAATCTCGTTATCCACGAGTTTGCGCACCAGCTCGACTTCGAAGATTTCGCGGCCGACGGCGTGCCCGCGCTCGCTTCGCGCGACGACGTGCGGGCGTGGTCGACGGTCATGCGCACCGAGTTCTCCCTCCTTCGCGCCTCGGATGAAACGGGCATCCCGACATTGCTCGACACCTACGGCGCGACCAATCCCGCAGAGTTTTTCGCGGTTGCGACGGAAGCGTTTTTCGAGCAGCCGCGCGCGCTCCGGCGTTTGCATCCCAAGTTATACGGCGAGTTGCAGCGTTTCTTTCAGCAGGACCCGTCCGTCTATTCGAGCGAAGAAATGCAGAGCTAATGAATCAGATTCCATTTACTATCCCAGCCCACATGCACCTCGACGGCTTCGTCGTAGAGGAAGGAAGGGCACGACTCACAGGCTGGATCTTTCGTGAGGATGTTCCAATCGAAAGTCTGGACATTAGCCTGGACGGAACGCCATGGGTGTTATCCTTCCGGCCCCGGGAAAGGCCGGATGTCCGTGCGGCTTACCAGGCGATGGCGACCGCCAGCTCTGTCGATTCAGGTTGGAGCGGTTTTGATGTCACCGCTCCATTGCCGGAAAAGCCCTGGGCGAATTTCAGCCCTATCATTTGTCTCACTCCTCTCCTCGCCGACGGGACGCGATTGGCTTCTGTGCACACTTACTTTCACGACCGCGAACAGGACTTGCAAAACCGCCCGCAGCCTCCGGAGGATCTCCAGAATCGCATCGGCGGCAGCGATAACTTTCTCGTTGCCGCCGGTCGGCTCACGAGTCTTATCCTGTCTTTCATCGGCAATCACCGGCCGTTCTGGCAACCCGGCGACATCCTCGATTGGGGTTGCGGCTGCGGAAGAGTCATCGCGCAAATGACAAAGCTGGTTTCACCGTCACGGCTGCACGGCTGCGACATCGATGCGGAAGCCATCGCCTGGGATAAGGCGCACCTGATTGGTCCGCGCTTTCGCCGGATCGAACCTTATCCGCCAACCGACTACCTGGATAACTCCTTCGATATCATCTACGGCATCTCAGTCATGACTCATCTCGCCGAGGAGGCTCAATTCGCCTGGCTGCGAGAGTTACAACGGATCGCGCGTCCGGGGGCGATTGTCGCGCTCACGGTCATTGGCGAAAACCTGCGCCATACCCGGATGCCAGCAGAATTAAGTGCTACCTACGAGCAGCGAGGTTTTGCCGCTTATGTGCCCGATTACTCCGACTCCCTGGCGGAGTTTTCGCATCCCGGTTATTACAAGGAGTCCTACCACAGCCTCGCTTACATCGCCGCCACCTGGAGTGACTTTTTCGACATCCTCGAATATGTGGAGACGAAGCATCAGGACTTCGTCATTCTCCGCGCGCGTTGATCGCGCGCACGGAGCTAGACGACCAGTTGCTGTGTCGTCCCCAGTTGCGCCGCGCGCAGGGCTTCTCCCGCGGTCCAGATCGCGGCGCCGAGAAGGAGCAAGTCCTTGGCCATAAATTGACCGGGAAACGGCGAGAGAAACGGGAATCCGTAATTCGGTTGCCAGACCCCGGGGGTCGATAAGAGGAAGCTCAGGGTAAGGAGAAACATAATGATCGCCCCGATGCTGCCCCAAGCCGAAAGCTTCGGCGCGACCGGCCGCAATAAGATCAAGATACCGAGCAGAATCTCAGTTACCCCGAGGATGGCTGCGAAGGTGCGCACGCTAAAAACTCCATAGGCCCAGGAGAAGAGCGGCGAATTAGCGACTAGCCCTTGAATGCCTTCGGCCTCATAAGCCGTGAATTTTAGCGATCCCACCCAGAGTAAGACTGCGACGAGTCCATAGCGGATCACCGCCGCGCCAATTGTCTCAAGGGTGTGTGGCGTTGAGTTGTTCATTTCTTCTGTTCTCGTGTTCATATCGATTATTTCTTTTCTATTAGGTGAAGACCGAAAGCGGCGTGTCTCCTTATTTCTTCTCTTCAGGTTTCACGCCCATTTTATCGGCAAGGGCGTTGATCATTTGCAAGTGTTTCTCCAATGTGGGTAGCGTCCCGGCGGCAAAAGCTTTCACGTCGGCGTCGGTGCCATTTTTTGCCACGGCTTTGAAGGCGGCTACGTCTTTCTCGTGCGCGGTAACCATCGCCGCGACATAGGCGCGGTCGAATTCCGACCCACTTAGCTTCGACAGCTTCGCCATGGTCTGCTTCTGCTCGGGCATGAGCTTGGCGGGAAGCTTGACATGTTTTTGCACGGCCAGCGCTTCCAGTTTCTTCCCCGCCTTCGAATGATCGGTGACCATTCTTTCTCCGAACGCCTTCACCTCGCTGCTCTCGGCTTTCTTTTCCGCGAGCCGGCCCAGCTCGACTTCGGCCATGCCGCCGGGAGCGGCCGCGTTCATAAATGACAGGTCGCCTCCAGTGACGACCGCATCGCCTTTGTCGCTCGGCGGATTCACGGCGTAGCTCGTGGCCCCGCCTGCCAGGAGAAATGCAATCACCACGATTAAGAGATAGCGCACGCTATAAGTCATATATTTCCTTCCAAGTTTATTCCCATTCATACAAGGTCCTGCCTGCCACGACCCAAGGTCGCTTTGACGATCCCAACAGTTCTTCGCTGCTGAGACCCTCCGCGGCTCCCTCGGATCGCGTCAAAGCTTCTAATAAGCGGCGAGACCCGAGGCTCCATCGGCGACAGGCAGTGCGCCACCGACTCCGAACACTCCCAGAGGCGTCAGGCTTCCGTCGGTTTCGACGCGGAAGCCTGAAACTGCACCAGTGCCTCGCAGCAAATTATAGAGATAGTGGGTCTCCGAGTCGAAGGCCAGATCGGTCGGCTGACTCGTTAACCCAGTGAAGGCGGCGGCGCCGTTTTGCAACGCCACACTCCCGTCATCGTTCAAGGCGAACGTCGAAAGAGTTCCGCTGACGAAGTTTGCGGTGTAGGCGTATTTTTGATCGTTAGTAATTACAATCCAGCATCCATCAGTCTGCCCGTTCTTCTCCGCAGCCGTGATCGTCGAGAGCGTGCCGCTCGGCCGCAGCAGGTCATAAGAAGAGACGCCTGCCTCATTCAAATCCGGCAGGCCTGATTCGACCACGAGGAGGCGGCCGTCATTACGAAATGCTGCCGCGAAAGGACGGGGGCCAGCCGAAGCGTTCTGCACCGGATCACTCAGCAGACCATCGCGACGGACATTAAAAACGTCGATGAAACTGCCCACTTTCCCAGTGACAATCAGGTTACGTCCGTCCGGACTGAATTGGACCTCGCCGGGCACAGCAATCGGAGAACTCAGGGCGCGGAAGGAATCAGGGATGGGAGTGAGGCGCCCGCCGTTGCCGACGGTGAAACCAGTCACGCCGTTGCCGGCGACTGAGCCATCCATCACGTAGGCCAGATTGCCCGCAAAGGTGATGCTCAAGGGTTGGTCTCCTGCAGCCACTTTCTGGATGGGAGTGAGGCGTGCTCCGTTTACTGCGAAGACGGTGACATCGTCGGTGCCGGGATTGCAGGCATAAAGATAGCGATGATCCGCGCTGAGAGTGAGGCCGCCCTGAGTATCGAAATCGACCCCGATCCCGCTCCCCCCGGTAGGATAGGCTCTTACTTCGGTCAAAGTCCCATCGGTGGCGCGAGTGAATGCCACCACTTGGTTCGCCCGCGCCCGATTGCTCATGGCGAAGACGGCCCCTTCGGTGCCCTGCGCTCCGGCTGGTGCGGAGAGTCCAAGAGCGGCGATTGCTCCGACCCCGCACAATGTGAGTTTCATAAAGTGACTAAGTGAATTTTTCATAACTGCTTCCTTTTCGTTTTTGCTTTGGATTAATAGGGTTCGCGGCTCCGACCAAAAGATCCAGGCATTCCGCGTTCCTCTCCAAGCTAGAGAACTTTGCGGAAACTTTATTCCCGCATCTGTTCATCGCCGGAATTCCATTTACATTCCGGCTCCCGAAAAATGGACGAAACTAACGAACTCATCGCCACGCGGCGGCAGAAGCTGGAAACTTTGCAGGCGCGCGGGGTCGCGCCGTTTGGGCGTAGCTTCGAGACGACCGGCGCGATCGGCGAAGCATGCGCGAAGTTCGCCGAGGGCGAAAATTTCCGCATCGCGGGCCGGATCACAGCCCATCGCGACATGGGAAAAAGTCACTTCCTCGATCTGCGCGACGCGACCGGGCGAATGCAGATTTACGTGCAGGCGAAAGAACTCGGGCCGGAGCAGATGGAGATTTTCGGGCTGCTCGATCTCGGCGACTTTATCGGTGTTGAGGGCAGCTGTTTTCTCACCAAAACGGGCGAGCCGACGCTGAAGGTGCACCGCTTCGAAGTCCTCGCGAAAACGCTGCGACCGCTGCCGGAAAAGTGGCACGGGCTCACCGACGTGGAGGCGCGTTACCGCCAGCGTTACCTCGATCTGATCACGAACGAGCGCTCGCGCGAAGTTTTCACCCAGCGCATCACGATCCTGCGCGAGCTACGGCGTTTTCTCGAGGAGCGCGGCTTTCTTGAAGTGGAAACGCCGATGCTCCAGGCGGTGCCCGGCGGCGCAGCAGCGGAGCCTTTTCGAACGCATCACAACGCCCTCGGGCTCGATCTTTACCTGCGCATCGCCCCGGAACTTTACCTGAAGCGCCTCCTCGTCGGCGGCTTCAACAAAGTCTTCGAAGTGAATCGCAACTTCCGCAACGAAGGCATCTCGCGGCGGCACAACCCGGAGTTCACGATGCTCGAGGCCTATTGGGCCTACGCCGATTTCGAGAAAATCGCGGATCTGGTCGAGGAGATGGTCTGCCATCTGGCGACGGCGTTGGAGGAACGGGCGCCGTCCCGTCCGAGTGTTGCCGGCGATTCCGAACGGCCAGAAGCGGGGGCGGGACAGCGCCCGTCCCTCCAAATTGAGCACCGCGACGCGGAGGGAAATCTCGTACGCGCGCTCAATCTTTCGCGCCCGTGGCGGCGCGCGCGTTATCGCGACCTTGTGACAGAAGTGGCGGGTGCGGATTGGTTCAGCCTCACAAACGAAGAGCATCGCGAAAAAGCGAAGTCGTTAGGCGTGGAGATCGGTCCGCAACTGGTCGACTACGAAGTCACGCAGCAGGTTTTCGAAAAACTGGTTGAAGAGAAAACCTTCGACCCCTGTTTTGTGACTCATTGCCCGAAGGAACTGGTGCCGTTGGCGAAGCAGAACCCGGAAGACGATTCCCTGGTCGATGTCTTCGAACTGATCATCAACGGCCAGGAAATCGCGCCCGGCTATTCCGAGTTGAACGACCCGATCGTGCAACGCCGCCGCCTCCTCGAGCAGGCTGGCGAAGAGACGCAGAAGCTCGATGAAGATTTCCTCGTCGCGCTCGAGCACGGGATGCCGCCGGCGGGTGGTTTCGGGCTCGGGATCGATCGGCTGGTGATGGTGCTCACCGGCGCGGAATCGATCCGTGACGTCATCTTGTTTCCGCTCCTGAAACCAAAACGCGACTGACCGATGACGACCTTTTTCCTCCGCGACGCCGACGTTTACCGGAGCGAATATGAGCGGCTCGCGGATGCGCTCGGCGTCCCGCGCCGCGAACCTGCGCCGGGCGAGGTCGAGTTCCTCGGCGAAGTGACCACGCCCGGGCATTTTCCTTTTGGCATGATGCCGCGGCCGGACCTGCTTTTTGCCGGCGGCGTGGCGAGTTTGTTGCGGCCGGAGCTGACGATCGAGATCGGCACCGCTTCCGGTTTTTCTGCGGCCGTCCTCGCGAAAGTGATCGCGCTCCGCTGGCAGGAAACGGGCGGCGCGCCGGCGGGTCCGCTCCTGCACACCATCGATAACAAGGCGGAAGATCAGCGCGAAGAAACGCGTCCGATTGGTTACGCGATCGCGATCGTCACGCCGGAATTGCGCGAGCGCATCGAGGTTCATCCGCTGCAGGATTCGACCTTTGCGCGGAAACTCGCCGGGGCCAGCGCGATGACGCTGGCGTTTGTCGATGGGAATCACCAGCACCCCTGGCCGCTCCATGACGTGCTCCAACTGCAAAGCCTGATGCCGGGCGGCTGGATTTTGCTGCACGACATCGATCTGCCCGCGATCGCTGGCGGCGCCTTTCAGCCGCGCTTCGGGGCGAAGTACGTTTTCGAGCATTGGCCGGCGGAAAAGATCGGCGCCGGCAACATCGGCGCGATCAAGCTGCCACCCGATCGTGGTTCGTTCGGTCACTTCGTCACGCAGCTGCGTGCGCTCCCCTCCGAGGTGAGCCCAAACGGCTGGAAGAAGCGCTGGCAGGCGATCGACGCGCTCGTTCCGCCAGCTGGTTCCCGCTGAAGCACTAAAATCTCGATGGCCGAAATCTCCGCCGGTGTTACCTTCTGCGCATGGAAAAGCCACAAATCACCGCCTACTTGAAAACGCATTGCGGTTGGAGCGGAGGCGTGCGCGCCGTGCTCGCGAAATACAATCTTCCCTTCACTGAAAAAGACATCATCCAAAACCCGGCTTTCCGCTGGGAGATGGAATCGAAGAGCGGCCAGCCGCTCTCGCCCTGCGTCGAGATCAACGGCGAAATGCTCGCCGATGTCAGCGGCGAGGATGTCGAGCGTTATCTAGTCGAGAAAAAATTGACCGAAGCGAGCGACGCCGACGCCGGCGTGCCGATCAACGCCCCGTGCGCGAACGAAATGCACGGCGAACCGGTAAAGCTGAAGTTCTAACGAACGGATAAACTCGCGCGTGCGCTCCGTCATCCCGAGCGGAGCGCAGCGCAGCCGAGGGATCCCGTGGGGTTTCCTTGAAGCTTCGCCGCACATTCCCCGTAAGCGCGACCGCTGGCTTCCCAGACGCTCCGCGGGATCCCTCGACTGCGTTACGCTCCGCTCCACTTCGCTCGGGATGACCTTGTTTTTCGCTTCTCCCCGCGCGAAAACCGCGTCTTTCTTCCCCGCGGAGCTGTGATTAAGTTCCCGCGGCGCGAAACGCTTCGTCCTTGGCGAATCGCTGCTCCATGAAACTTTTTGCGCGCACTTCCGCCCGGAAAAAATCGAGCTCGCCAAAGCGCAAAGGTTCGCGCCGCTGGCGCTGGCTGATCGCGATTTTCCTCGTCATCATTCCGGCGCTCATCTTTGCCGGGATCCTCGCGACCTTCGCGATCTGGGCGCAGACTTTCGATCTGAAACGCCTCGGCACGATGCCGGAGCGGAACACCGTTTTCGACGTCGACGGCAAAATCTACAGCCGCCTCGCGGGCGCGAACCGGCTCAAAGTTCCGCTAAAACAAGTCTCGCCGCTCTTCGTCCAGGCGCTGCTCGCGCGCGAAGACACCCGCTTCTACGAGCATGGCGGGATCGATTGGCGCGGCGTCGCGCGCGCCGTTTTCCGCGACGTCACGAGCGGCTCGGCTAAGGAAGGCGCCAGCAGCATTACGCAACAGCTCGCGCGCAATAGTCTTCCGCTCGGCGGCCGCACGATCAGCCGGAAAATGCTCGAGGCGATGGTCGCCCTTCGCATCGAACGCGAGCTGACGAAAGACCAAATCCTCGAGCTCTACATGAACCGGATTTATTTCGGCTCGGGTTGTTATGGGATCGAGACCGCGTCGCTCTCCTACTTTGGGAAGAACGCGGCGAGGCTCGATCTTTCGGAGGCCGCTATCCTCGCCGGGTTAATCCGGAGCCCGAATCGCTTCTCGCCGCTGCGCAATCCCGAGGCCGCGCTCGTGCAGCGCAACACCGTGCTCAGCCGGATGCGCGAGCTGGAAAAAATCACGCCTGCGCAGCTCGCGCAGGCAAAGCGCGAGAAGATCACTTCGCATCCGCGCCGGCTCACCTTGATCCAGGAAAACTACGCGATGGACGCGGTCCAGCGTGATCTCAACGTGCTCCTCACCCCCGACCAGATCGATAACGGCGGCCTCTTCATTTACACCACGCTCGATCCGATGGTGCAACGGGCCGCGACCGACGCGATCGAGAAACAGCTCGCGAAAGTCGAGCGCGAACCCGGCTTTCATCATCCGCTGAAGTCGCAATATCGTGCGCCTGCCGAGGGCGAGGACAACGCCATGCCCTATCTCCAGGGCGCGCTCGTCGCGATCGATAACGAGAGCGGCGGCATCCGCGCGCTCGTCGGCGGGCGCGATTACGGGCAGAGCAAATTCAATCGCGCGCTCCCGCCGGCGAATCGCCAGATCGGTTCCTCCTTCAAGCCGTTCGTTTACACGCTCGCCTTCATGCATGGGCTTCTGCCCGGCGCGGCCATGAGCGATGGCCCGATCCGGAAGGGCGAAATCGAGGGCGCGGGCGATTGGTCGCCGGGAAATTCCGACGGACGCTTCGGTGGGATCCAGCCGGTTTCCTATGGGCTGATCCATTCCCGCAACACCATGAGCGTGCGCGTCGGCGAGTTCGCTGGGCTCGACGCCACCCAGAAAACCGCGCAAACCCTCGGCCTCGGCAACGACATCCCGCACGGCGCCGCGATCTACATCGGCTCCTTCGAGAGCGACCTAAAGGATCTCACCTCGGCCTACACGGTTTTCGCAAATGCCGGGGTGCGGAAGCAGTCCTACGTCATCGAGCGGATCGACGATCAGGATCATCACCCGATCTATCGCGCCGCCCACATCAGCCTGCCCGCGCTCGATCCCGGCGCCGCCTGGATGACGACCAGGCTGATGGAGCAGGTGATGACGCGCGGGACTGCGGCGAGCGCGCGATCGTTAGGCTTCAAACTCCCCGCGGCGGGAAAAACCGGGACGACGAACGACTTCAAGGACGCGTGGTTCGTCGGCTTCACCAGCTCGATCACCTGCGGGGTTTGGGTCGGGTTCGATCAACCAGTCACGATCATTCCGCACGGTTACGGCTCCGCCCTCGCCCTGCCAGTCTGGACGCAGGTGATGAACAAAGCCGCGCAGCGCTATCCCGCGGAAGAGCTTCAGCCGACCGTGACCTTGCAGCACGCCACCGTCTGTTCGATTTCCAATGCGATCGCCACGAGCGGCTGCGTCGCCGCCGGCACCGCCTACGGGGTTGAGCTCCCAGTGAACCGCATCCCGCGCGGCATCTGCCAGGTGCACGGCGGAAGCCCGACCCAGCTCGGGCGCACGATCGAGCAGCTCGGCCGCAAAGTGCAGCAGGCGCCCAAGAGCATCATCCAATCCTTCAAGCACTTCTTCGGCGGCGGGCGGTGATGTCGACGCTTCGCTCTGCGAAGCGCGGGAGTTGCCCTCGATCTCGAGACCGGCCGGCGCCACCCTCGCGCTTCGCAGAGCGAAGCGTCCACAGCTCAGCGGCGGAGAACGCACGACCGCGCACGATCGTGAAACCGTCGATCCGGCGGGGAGCTTTGTCATCCGACCCGGCGCAGCGCGGGGAGGAATCTCGCAGGCGTCTTGCGACACGCGACTGCCTAACGACACCGGATGACGCTTGGGAGATCCCTCGCCGTGTGCGCGGCTCGGGATGACAACACCCGGAGCGGGGCGTCGATCATCCTTGCTGCAGTTTTTCGTAGTCGGCCGCGGTATCGATATCGACCGCGCCAGCTGGGAAATCCACCGCGCGGACGTCGTCAGGCGCCGCCTGGAGAAGCGACTTCGCGCCGACGCCGTCGCCCAACGACTCCAGCTTCGCGAAACAAACGCGCGCGAAGAGCGCGGGAACGCCAACTGTCCCCACGTAGGTGGAGCCGACCATCGGTTTTCCGGAACGCTGGAATTCTTCCATCATTCGCTGCAAGAGCGCCGCGTCGACGTGCGGTTGGTCACACGCGAGGATCACTACGGCCTCAACTTCCGGCGGCAAGGCCAGCACGCCGGCACGGATCGATGTGCCAAGGCCGCGCTCCCACTTCTCGTTAGGCACGAGTGTAACCGGAAGATCGCCGAGTTCGTGGGCGATCAATTCTTGGTCGCGGCCGAGGACGACCACGATCGGTCTGCAGCCCGCTCCGTCTGCCGCGCGCGCGATGCGGCGGATCAGGCTTTCGCCGCGGAATTGCAGCAACTGCTTCGGCTGTCCCAGTCGGAGAGAACCGCCGGCCGCGAGAACGATGGCGGCAGCCTTCATGAGTTGTAGGGCGGGCGCTTCGCCTGCCTCGGAGCGGCGGCTTTCACGCCACCGCGAGATCGCGGACGAGATGGATTGGCGCCTTGCGTTCACGGAGCGATTCGGCGTCTGCATTCGCGAAAAACGATTGGATTTCCGCGACCATCGCGAGCGCGATTTGCTCGGGAGACTCCGCGCCAATATCGAGTCCGGCGGGCGCAAAAAGCTCGGAGCGCGACTCGACCGCGGCATCGGCGAGCGCGTGGAGCAGTTGATCCCGCCGCCGCCGCGGACCAAGCAGCGCGACGTAGCGCAGACCGAGCGGCAGGAGCTTTTGCAACGCCGCAAAGTCGCGGCCGTAGTTGTGCGTCTTCACGATCGCGGCGGTCCAATCGTCGAAGGCGTTAGGCAAGGCGGCCGCTTCCTCCGTCTCGACGACTTTCCAACCCAACGTCTGCGCAAAGGCGCGAAGCGCCGGGCTATCCGGGCCGTTGCCAATGAGCAGGAGTTGCAGCGGCGGCGCGATCTCCTGCACGAAAGCTTCGGCCGGTGCCTCAACGATCGAGCCAATCAGCCGGCTGCCTAACGAGTCGGTCACCGCTAGGCAGACGCGGCGGGCGCGGAAGGCTTCCGCGATTCCACCCAGGAAATTCTCGGGAAGTCTCTCCACCAAAATATCGATCGCACCGTTGCAGCCGTAGCGGAGCCGGGTGTCGAAATGCATTCGGGCGGGCGTGCCGCTGGCGATCACTTCCGGCGCGCGCGCGGCAACCTCTTCCTCGAGACAACCGCCACTGAGCGCGCCGAGGTAGCTGCCATCCGTCGCGATGAGCATGCGCGCGCCGGGGCGGCGATAGCTGGAACCTTGCGTGCGCACGAGCGTGGCGAGCGCGAACAAATCGCCGGGGCGCGTCTCATACGCGCGGAGGATGTCTTGCAGTTCCTTTGTCATCCCGAGCGGAGTGAAGCGAAGCGGAACGCAGTCGAGGGATCCCGAGGAGTTTCTGAGACGCGCCGTTTACAAAGCTTCCAATTTTGCGCGGCGATGCTTTTCAGAAACCCCACGGGATCCCTCGACTTCGCTGCGCTGCGCTCGGGATGACGGTAGGTCACGGCGTCAATTTTGGATCGGAGCTCACGAGATCAATTTATCCGGCGTAATCGGGAGTTCGCGGACGCGCCTGCCTGTGGCGTGAAAGACCGCGTTCGCCACCGCGGCGGCGATGCCGGTAACGCCGATCTCGCCGATGCCACGCGCGCCGATCGGGTTGAAATCAAGGTCCGGTTCGCCCACGAACTCGACTTCGATTCCCGGGATGTCGGCGTTCGTCGGGACGTGGTACTCGGCGAGGTTGCCGTTCACGGGCAGGCCGGTTTTCGGGTCGTACTCAGTCGCTTCGGTCAGCGCCATGCCGATGCCCATGACGACCGCGCCAAGGATCTGGCTGCGCGCCGGCTTGAAGGTGACGACGCGTCCGCAATCGATCGCGGTGACCACGCGCGTGACCTGCACCCGCGGGATGAGCGGATCGATTTTCACCTCGCAAAAATGCGCGCCCCAGGATTGGAATGCCTGCTTTTTGTTCTCCTCCTCTTCCTTCATTTTGCTCTCGGCGGTGATCTCGGTTTTGCCCGCGCGCTGGAGGATGTCGGCGAAGCTGTCGGACTTCCCGGCCTTCGTCCCGATGCGGCCGGGCGCGACCATCTTGATGTCGTCTTTCTTCGCGCCGTGGAGCGGCGATTTCGGATCGGCAATCGCGAGATCGGCGAGGGCCTGATGCACTAAAACTGCGACGTCATGAATCGCCGTGCCGACCGTGGCGGTGGAATTGGAGCCGCCCGCGACTGGGCCAAATGGGTAGTCGGATTTCCCGAGCTCGAACGTGACCTTCTCAAATGGCACGCCGAGCTGCTCGGAAGAAATCTGCGTGAACGCGGTGTAAGCGCCGGTGCCGAGATCGTGCGTCGCGCATTGCACGATCGCGCTACCATCCGCGCGCAGCGTCGCCTTGGCGGCGGCCTCCATTTTGTGCGCGGGATAGGTCGCAGTCGCCATCCCCCAGCCGACGAGGAGGTCGCCGTCTTTCATCGAGCCGGGCTGCGGATTGCGCTTCGACCAGCCGAATTTTTTCGCCGCGACCTGGTAGGCTTCCTTGAGATGTTTCGCGCTGTAGGGAACCTCTTTCATCGGTTCGTCATCGGCGTGATTCGTTAGGCGAAGCTCAACCGGGTCGATCTTGAGCGCGATCGCGAGCTCGTCCATCGCGCACTCGAGGGCGAACATGCCCGGGCATTCACCGGGCGCGCGCATGAAGGTGGGCGAACTCACGTTCACCGGGTAAACCGTCTCGTTAACGTCGATCGCCGGGCTCGCGTAGACCTTCGCGGTCGAGCGCGCGCCGCAGGATTCCGCCCAGTCTGCGACCGGTGAAGTAAGGACGTGGCTGATGTGGCGCATGCCTTGGAGCTGGCCATCTTTCGTGGCCGCGAGTGTAAGGGTCTGGCTGGTCGGGGTGCGATGGCCGGTGCAGGTAAACATCTCCTTGCGCGGGACGTGGAATTTGACCGGGACACCGGCGGCTTTCGCGGCCGCGACGGTGAGCAATTCGTGTGGCCAGACCGCGCCTTTGCAGCCGAAGGCGCCGCCGACGAACGGGCAAATGACGCGAACATTTTCGAGGTCGAGTCCCCAAGTGCGCGCGAGGATGCTCTGCACGCCTTTCACAAATTGGGTCGCGTTCCAGACAGTCAATTTTCGGTCGCCTTCCCAAGCCGCGATCGTGCCCGACATCTCGATCGGGTTATGCGTCTCGGTCGGCGTGACGTAGGTCTGCTCGATCTTGATGAGGTCGCCATTCCCGAAAGCCTTCTCGACGTCGCCCTTGGTCGGCTGAACTTTTTCGCCGTTGTTTTTCTTCGGCTGCTTCGCGTTTTCCTGCGCCGCGGCCATCGTCAGGACAGCCACATCCGGGGCGTAGTTCACCCGCACGAGCGATGCGGCGTATTGCGCCTGCTCGATCGTTTTCGCGACCACGAGCGCGACGTATTGACCGGCGTAATGGACCTTCGCGTCGCTCAACGGATTGCGTTCCTCGATCCGGATTCCCTCCGTCCGGGCCGCGCCGCCGCCGCCCGCAGGCTCCTTCGGAAACTCGATGTTTTGATGAGTGAAAACCTTGAGCACGCCGGGCGCAGACTCGGCTGCTTTCGTGTCCATCGCGGTGATCGTGCCCTTGGCGATGTTGCTCACGACGGGCCAGGCGTGGACGCAATTCGGAATCTCAAACTCCACCGCGTAGCGCGCCTCTCCGGTTACTTTAAGCGGTCCGTCCACGCGATTCCGCGCCGGGCCGAGGATGTCTGCTTTAGCCATAGATTTTAATTGTCATCCCGAGCGAAGCCCCGCGGACGCGGGGCGCAGTCGAGGGATCCCGTGGATCTGCCGTGAAGCTCTGCCTCAAGGGCGCTTGCGGGCGGGGCTGCCCAGAAACTCGACGGGATCCTTCGACTCCGCTGCGCTTCGCTCAGGATGACGGTGGTTGTTTTGATGTTCGTTGGGCTCCGCTTGGGTGGCAGCTTCGTCACGCCATCTTCGCGACGGTGCCGAGCGCCTGGAGGAGCGCGCGCTTCGCCATTTCGATTTTGAAAGAGTTATATTTGTAGCCTTTTGCGTCGGCCATTTCCGCATCGGCAGCCGCCCGGAAAGCGGCGTCGTCCGGCGCTTTGCCGGCAAGCGCCTGCTCGGCCTTGTGCGCGCGCCATGGCTTGAGCGCGACGCCGCCGAGCGCGAGCCGGACGTTCTTGATCTTTCCGCCCTCGAGTTCGAGCGCCGCGGCGACGCTGACGAGCGCAAACGCGTAACTCGCCCGGTCGCGCACTTTCAAATAATGCGAGCGCGCCGCGAACGGCAGCGCCGGCAAATCGACCGCGGTGATCAACTCGTTAGGCTGGAGCGTCGTCTCGATGCTGGGCGTATCGCCGGGCAGCCGATGAAAATCTTCGAACGGAATCGTGCGCTCGCCCTGCGGCCCCTGCACGCGCACGACCGCCTCGAGCGCGGCCAGCGCGACGCACATGTCGCTCGGATGCGTCGCGATGCACTGGTCGCTCTGGCCGAGGATCGCGTGGATGCGGTTGTAGCCCTCCAGCGCGCCGCAACCGCTCCCGGGGACGCGCTTGTTGCACATCGGGAAGGCGGGATCGTAGAAATAATAGCAGCGCGTGCGCTGGAGGAGATTGCCGCCGGTGGTGGCGAGATTGCGCAGCTGCGGACTCGCGCCGGAGAGCAACGCCTCGCTCAGGACCGGGTAGTTCTTTTTGATCAGCTCGTGCTCGGCAAGGTCGCTGTTGCGCACAAGCGCGCCGATGCGGACGCCGCCGTTGTTCGGCAACTGCTCCACTTTCGTGAGGTCGAGCCGGTTGATATCGACGAGCTGCTCGGGCCGCTCCACGCCCATTTTCATGAGGTCGATCAGGTTCGTCCCGCCACCGAGGAACTTGGCGTGCTCGCTGGCTGCAACGCCGCTGATGGCCGACTGCGAATCGCTCGCGCGAGTGTAGGTAAATGGGTTCATTTAAGAAGGAGAGTGAGCCCAAGATGAACACGGATATTCACAGATATATCTTCTCCCAATCTGTGTTTTATCTGTGTCCATCTGTGCCGAAAAATTCATCCATCAGGCCATTTGTCCGCGCGCCTGCTTGATCGCGTCGACGATGTTCGGATACGCGCCGCAACGGCAGAGATTGCCGCTCATGAACTCGCGAATCTGCGCGTCGTTCGTGGCGTGGCCTTCCTGCACACAAGCGACCGCCGAACAGATCTGCCCCGGGGTGCAGTAGCCGCATTGGAATCCGTCGTGCTCGACAAACGCGGCCTGCATCGGATGCAGATGCTTGCCGTTGGCGAGACCTTCGATCGTCTTGATCTCCTCGCCGTCGTGCACCACCGCAAGGGTGAGGCAGCTATTAATCCGGCGGCCATTCACGAGCACGGTGCAAGCGCCGCATTGCCCGTGGTCGCAGCCTTTTTTCGAACCGGTGAGCTGAAGATGTTCGCGGAGCAAATCGAGCAGCGACGTGCGCGGATCGATCCGCACCTTCTGCGTCGCGCCGTTTATCTTGAGAGAGATGTCGACCATGGTAGCTGCTTCGTTTCCCGCCGCTATCTTTGCCGTCTCGGCCCGCGCGAAGCCGGCGAGGTGCGGACCAAACGTGAGCGCCGCGCTCGTGCCGGCGACCTTCACAAGAAAACGCCGCCGCGTTTCCCGGCCTCCGAAAACAAGCAACTCATCCCGCGGATCGCCCGGGTCAGTCGGCTGCGGCGAAGGGTCAGGTTCACTAGACATGCGAGATAAATACGCGCGCCGAAGGCCTTTAGGTTTTATCCGTTTTCGGCGGCGTTTTTTGGCGGCTGCGCGAGTTTTGCACGGTTCAGCACTGCGACATTGCCAAGCCTGCGGCGTCGTGGCCCCACAACGAAAAGGGACGCGCATGGTGCGCGATCGGTGTGAGGCAAAAAACATGAACCCTTTTCGTAAAACATTTTTCTTTTTTGGTCTGGTGTTACTCGGCTTGGCGGCGGCAGCCCTGGCGGATCCGCCCGCGCAGAGCAGCGATCTGGCGGCGAAGAAAACCGACGACGGCACTCTCTTTCAATGCTCCGCGCCCGGCGCCACCGCGGTCTATCTGGCGGGCGATTTTAATAACTGGGCCGAGGACCACGCCGGCGTCATCAGCGACGCGAAATACAAAATGGATGGGGCCCGACGAAAATGGGCTCTGGAAGAAAACCGTCACGCCGGGGGACATAAGTTCAAGTTCAGCATCGGCGGCGTCGCGGAAGGGTGGTTCGCGCCGGACTGGGCGAAGAAGGACAGCGAAGGCAATGGCTTGATCACGATCACCAGCGAAGGTGCCATCGCGGTCGATGCTGCGATGGCGCCGGCGCCCGCCCCGGCGAGCGCGGACAGCGGCTTGGGCCAAGGCTGGCAAACGGTGACGTTCCATTACACCGCGCCGGGCGCGAGCACGGTCTATCTCGCGGGCGATTTTAACAGCTGGGGCGAGAATAAAGACGGGGGTTGTTTCCGATCCGAAATACGCTCTAAGCAAAAGCGAAGGCGGCGTCTGGCAAACCGAGATGACTCTAAGTCCAGGTAAGCACTCATATAAGTTTGTGGTCGACGGCAGTAAGTGGGAAAACGATCCGAGCGCGACCGAGAAAGACGCTTCAGGTAACTCCGTCGTTGCGGTGAAGTAGCCAGGCAGAGCTACTCCCAGTGTCATTCTGAGCGGAGCGCAGCGCAGTCGAAGAATCCCGTGGAACTGATGAGCAGCGCCGCCGCAGACGCCGAAGGCAATACTCGGGCTAACGGCCGGGGCTTCTCGTCAACTCGGCGGGATCCCTCGACTGCGCTGCGCTTCGCTCGGGATGACCGAGCGTCGCTCACTGTGCGAGCAGCTTCCTGATCGCGATCTTGCCCCTTCTCTCCGCGTGACCGGTCACGCCGGGGCGCCGGCGCGACCTTGGAACGAAGACGTCATCTATTTCGTGATGACCGATCGCTTTTACGACGGCGATCCAGAGAACAATCAGCCAGCCGGCAGCGACCCGGCGCTTTACGATCCGAAGCAGGAGAACATCGATCGTTACCAGGGCGGCGATTTCCGCGGGCTCGAACTGGCGTTGGAAAATAACTACTTCAACGATCTGGGCGTCACCGTGATCTGGATCACGCCGCCGGTGCGCAACGTTTGGTATTCCGGGAACGACCTCAAAGGTCCCAAGACCGGCTACCACGGCTATTGGGCGCAGGACTTTCTCGACGTCGATCCGCACCTCGCGTCGCGTAAATCGCTCGACGGAAAACGTAAGTATCCCGACTCACGTGCAGGGCGGCTGGAACACTACCAAGACCTCGTCGCGCTCGCGCATCGTCACGGCATCAAGATCATCCAGGATATCGTCTGCAACCACGCCGGGCCAGTCTTCTATTACGACGCCGACGGCGACGGCGAGTTCGACGCCGAGCAGAAGCGCGAATGGCAGCAGCCCTTTAAGGAAGACGGTCATTACCAGGATGCGCACTGACTCGACATCCCGAAGTGGGATATGGCGCGGACGGCGCCGGCTAAGTCCCTCAAAATTCTAGGCCGCAAGGTCAGGCTAAGCGGCGCCTTCGGGAATCTCGAGAGTTATGGCCGCAAAGGGATGGACGGTGACAGCCTGGGCAAGTCGAACGGTGAGGAAGTTGTGTGTGACTTCTTTAGCCTGCGCGACTTCTGGACCAAGCCAGGCAGCGCGGCCTACGATGATCTCGTCCATGACTTCGTCGAGACCTATGCGTTCTATGTCGACTCTACGACGGCTCGCCAAAGAAGGAGGGCGTCTACACCTACCGCACGGCTTGGCCGGAGGAGAAACAGCCCTGTCTCGATTCGCTGCTGAATTTCCAGTTCTGCTTCGCTGCTCGCTCCTATCTGCGCACGAGCGACCAGCCTTTCGGAAAAGCGACCGAACTCGAGAACGCGTTCCGATCTTTGCTGCCGGTAATTCCTCCAAGCATGCAGCATCCTTATTTCAACCCGACGCCAGGACTTGACGGTCTCACGTCACCCAAAAAGATGGTCAACTTCTTCGAGAATCACGATGGGTTGAATCGCTTCCGCGTGGAGGGGGTCAGCGCACGCCGGAATCTGCTCGCCAACGCCCTGCTCCTGACCGCGCTGGCCGCGCTTCGTAAGGAGCTCCCGGCGCTAACCCGCGGCGAAGGCGGTCCAATCTGGGTGGATAGCAGCGCCACGGACGCGGATTCCAGTAATCTCACAAAAGACCGCGCGACCAGGTTGCGCGGCCTTTTTGTTTTCCGGAGGAGAGCGGGGAGGGGAATCGAAATCCCGTTCGCTTCCCTCCTTCAGAAGCGTCGGTGATCCCGCACAGCGTGAGCGTCACTCGTAAAGGCTGGGCACCAGAAGGAGGGCATTCGTGCGGATTTGTCGGGAGTTTTTACGAATCATTCAGAAGTGAGAAAACCGCGAATCGGATAAAGCGCCAGATTCCAGAGCTTTATAAATCTCTATATTGGATGGCATCAGGTATGCTAGTTGGCAGTTTCAATAATTGCCAGAACCTGGACTTCCGGCATCCAAACAAAACAAGTAACCATTAGAAAACGAAAATATGAAAATAAGAAAATTAATTCTGGCGTTAGTCGTTGCGGGTCTCGCCGCGACCGGCTTGGCCAGCCCACAGGCTCAGGCAGGCGGGATTAACGGCGCGATCACCTTTGCCGGTGGCGCGGTTTACGATACGAACTCGCTCGCCACCGCGACGAGAGTGAATGCGTTCACCAATGTCACCGTGATGAGTGGCGACGGTGACTTCGGAGGTCTCGTCGGGGACCATGTCACCATGGCCAGCCCGTATATCTTCGTGCCCTCGACGCCGACTCCGGCGCTCTGGAGCGTGGGTGGGTTCACCTTCGATTTGGCGAACTCGGTGGTTGTGCTCCAAAACGCCAATTTCCTCCTGATCACCGGAAGCGGGACGATCTCCGGCAACGGTTTCGACGCGACTCCGGGAACGTGGAGCTTCACCTCGCAGTCGCCGGCGGCGAATGGCGTGTTTAGCTTCTCGTCCGGCTCCGAAGCCCAGGGAGTGCCAGAAGGCGGCACCACCGCGGCGCTGCTCGGCATCGGCCTCATTGGGGTCGGTTTGCTTCGCCGGAAGATGGTCTCTGCCTAAGCGCGAAGACAACAGAGAATAACTGGCCGGGCAGGAGAGATCCTGCCCGGCTTTTTTTCGTCCTCTCCCGCGCAATCCGTTGGATCGTTAAACCGGAAGCGAAGCGCCTTTATTCGCTCTAGCAGTGATGGAGATTCCCGCATTCTCGTTGTGGCCTACGGCGAGGCGTAGACGCTGAGAAATTGGGGTCTCTGCCGTGTCTGCTCGATAATTGGTTTTTCAATCTGCGGCAGGGGCAGCCGCAGTTTGGGCTCATCGCCGAGGTGGCGAAAGTTGACCTGATTTGGTCGTGAACGACGAGAATAGGTGCGCGCCTCAGCGCCCGCTACGAAGAGACTCCACGCGATGCTGCTTAAACGAGTTCCTAAAGGAGCATCTCAGAGCGGAGTTGCGGGATCGTAAGATTGAGGAACTGGAGAGCACAGTTGCGAAGCCGAAAACAGTAATCGGCGGAGCAGCAGACGCGAATAGCGGGCAACCAGCTTCAAATTAACGAATGGATGATTTGGGCGGTAAACCGTCGGTGCCCGATTTCCAGCAAATCGCATTCTACGCCAAGAACAGCTTGTGAATAACCATTGCCGTCACCATGGCAATTATGGTAATTCTTGAAGCATGTCAATCCGTTATCACAAACCGGTGTTCACCATAGGCAGGGAGCCGCTCGTAGCCGGGACGATTGTTCTTCGGAATTCGATGCGAGCCCGCAGGCGACTTGAGAGGCAAGTCAGATGGAAAAGGCTGACTTCACGTCTTCGTCTATTTAACACGCTTCGGTGAAGACGTTGCCGCGATTGTACGAAGAGGCGGTTAGGACATACGCCGCAGTGCTTGAGTTGGCGCCCAATGAACCACGTCAACATGGCTAGACTATTTTCGCTTCCGCGACATCTCGGTATGAACATCAGAACGTCTCTTGTTTGTAGCGTCCTTCTCCTCTTCGCGAGCGTCTGGCGCTGGCTCTTACCAGCGCACCAAAGATGGGAAAACGCGCGTCTGGTCTGATTCAACCGAACCCGGCCAGTATGCGACCTGGTCGGGCATGCGCGACAAGAAGGGATTCGCCACCGGCGCCGGGACACTGACGTGGTATAAAGTGAAACTAACAATCACCAATGGCTCTCTCATTCCGGATACCCGAAGCGGCCCGGTCGTCGCCAAACGCTTTCAAGCAGAATGGTGCACGGCAAACTGATCGGAGGGGGCACCCGCGCCGATCCCGCCGGGAAAAGGTTGCTGGCGAACGTAGTCGACAGAGTTAGAGGCTGATCAAACGGCCACCACCACATCGAAAAAGCCGTCGGACAGGGGTGACGCGCGCGCCAGCTTCGGCAGCGAGAGCAGCTTCGACCGCGAAAAAAGCTCCTACGCCAATTCCAGAACGGACGGCCGCGCCAACTCTGGAGCGCGCCCCGTTCGCAGCCGCGCCGCTACTTCGCCCCCTCCGGAGAAGGGCGCTTCGCCCGCCGGGGAAGAAAACGCGACTGTCGTCGCACCGATGGCGGCCGACCCCGCGCCGGAGCAGGCGGCGCCCCCACCGCCGGACCAGCAAGCCCGGCCACCGGATGCGCCCACCGAAATCGGTTCAGACCCGACCGCGCCTGCACATTCGCGGCGCTCGCTCCCGGCGCCGGCCTCGGCTTTACCGAAGCCTCCGCCAAGCCAGGACGTGCAAACCGTCGTCGCGTTCGATACCCTCTATCAGGAGGCAGTTAAGGCCAATGACGTCGCCATCATGGATGAGATTTTGGCTGATGATTTTGTTTTGGTAACAGAGCGCGGCACTTCTTTGACGAAAGCCGACTTGATCAAGGAAGCGCGCGAAAAAAGGACGGTCTATGAGAACCATGAAGAGGAGGAAGGCACCCAAAAGGTCCGAATATGGCGCGATACAGCTGTCGTGACCGCGCGCTTGCGGATCAAAGGCACCAGGGACCATTCGATTACAAAGTTTGGTTGAGTCAGACTTATGTTCGGACGCCGGCGGGTTGGCGTTATGTATTCAGGCAAGCTTCGATGCCGGACGCGAAATAGTTTCTCGACCACCAGATTGGTCTTTCGTCCCGACTATCGCGCGGGGCGCGGGCGTGGAACATCCATTCAGGGGTAGCGTTTGAGGGTCGGGGGTCGTAAGACGGGGGTCGACGTGGGAGTCGGCGAAGGCGTGGGGTCGGCGTTGGCGTGGGAGTAGGTTCGGGTTGAGCTGCGATGAAACGAGGATGTCCCTGCCTTGACGTTCTCCGGCTATGATATGTTCGACTGAACAGGTGCGCGCAAAGCGACTGCAAAACGCCCTTCAGTCGCTTGAAGCGGCCATCTGCGAGGTGAACTTAGCCCTGGCGGAAATGCGGAAGGAGCATGACCTGCTCGCGTCACATATTTTGTCTCCCGCCGCCGCTATCAGACCATGTCCGGCACAAAGAGCTTCAAGCTGCACCATTTTTCGGCTCGGCTCAGTTGGCAGCAGGCGTGCAAACTGGATTTCGCGGCGACATTGGAGAGTGGGAACGGTTACGCTCGCAAAGAACAGCCGTCAGTAGGACTCCGACATCGCACCGATTGCGGGGGATTCCGCGGCTAGGGGCTCTCGAGATTGTAGACCTCCACCAATGCAACCCCGGTCGTGCCGCCAACTCCTCGAACGGTCGCGGTGTAATTCCCCGGGATGAGTGTCGCGATGATCGCCGCTTCCTTGTTCTTGGTTGGCTGCAGGGTGGAGTCGATGAGCTGCGCCTCCTGGTCGGAGCGCCAGTTGTCATTCGCAAAAATCAGCGAGCCTTCCGCATCGCGTAGCTCGAGAATGGGATCGAGCAACGTGCCGGAGACACCCGCCGCGGCGAGCGAAGGACCGATTGCGCGTACGATTACCTTAGTTGGATCTTCTCCCCCGATGATGAATCCCGCAATCATCGCGCCGTCACCGGATTCCACCCGGCCGCGGGTCGAGATGTTGCTCACACGCGAGCTCTGGGCGTCGACGTCGTAGAGCTCGAAAAGTCCCACGCCGGTGGTGCCATTAGTTCCACGGAGCACAGCGGTATAAGACCCTGGCTCGAGGGTCGCGGCGATAAAGGATTCGCTCGGGTCGGTTGGGACGAGGCCATCGGGGATGGTGTCGGGCGAGAGCGATGTCCAGTTGTTGTTTAATTCGATCAACTCTCCGGACGAATTGTACAGTTCGAGTTCCGGATCTGACAGCGCGTCCTGAATTCCTGCGCCGGTCAGCGAGGGACCGATGGCGCGGAGGGCGACGTTCTTGGGTTTGTCGCCGGTGATGATGAAACCGCCGATCAAGACGCTGTCGCCCTTTTGCACCTGCCCCCGGGTCGAGACGTTGATCAGGGTCTTCGGCGGAACCGGCTGAGGCGCGACCGAAGGTCCCGGGGTCGACGCCGGCTTTGGCGAATGTCGCGGAGTAGGTCGTGGCGTCGCGGTCGGCTTAGGTGTCGATGTAGGTTTCGGAGTCGAGGTTGGCGTCGCGGTGGGGGTCGGGGTAGCCGTGGGAGTTGGTGTAGGCGTGACGGTTGGTGTGGGTGTTGGTGTTGGTGTTGGTGTTGGGGTTGGCGTTGGCGTTGGCGTAGGTGTCGGGGTGGGTGTCGGTGTCGGGGTCGGTGTCGGGGTAGGCGTAGGGGTAGGTGTCGGGGTGGGGGTGGGGGTGGGT
>JBBSUP010000014.1:0-43811 GCA_038234295.1 Chthoniobacterales bacterium | reverse complement strand
TCCGACCATTCGCCGGCATCGATCAGCTCGTTGATCGACTGCTCGGCGATCGGCGAAGTGGCGGCGGCGAGGGTGGCGCGAAGGTTCTCCGCGCTGGCGGCCAGGAGTTGTCCGCCAGCCACGGCCTGCTCGATTTTCGTTCCGGTTTCTCCCATGACCGCACTCTTGCGGTCGACGTCCGGAATGGCAAGCGCCCGCCGCGCCTAGCGTGAGTCGGACGAGCCGGAAAAGGGCCGACGCGCCCAGGTTTCGACTGAGCGACCAACCGAGGAGAGCCAGGCGCGATCGGCGATGACGAACTGGAAGTTGCCGTTGCGATCGATGATGCGCAGCGTCATCGGCTGATTTTTTTTCGGCTCGATCCGCAGGCTCGCGGCCGGGCTGAAGAGCGGCCGCGCGGTCACCACGTGCCGCCGCGGCGAGACGTAGATCGTGAGCGCTTCGACCGCCGCGATGCGCGCGAGGTCGTTGCCGTCGAGGTGGAGATTCAGCCCGGAACCGGCGACGCCCTTTTCGCGGACAATCGTGAGGCGCACGTTGCGACGCGGCGAGGACTTGAGCAGCGAGGTCTCGTAACGGCGGCCTGAAGGAACTGCGCGGCCGGCGGTCCGCCGCGAGTGCGCCGCGCAACTCATCAGCGAAGCTGCCGCGGCGAGCAGGACGATTTTTTCAGGAGTGCTTTCGGTCGTATTTCCATGAGTGGGATTTGCCCTCGGCGAGCCATTCCAGCGAAGTTGCAATCCGCTGGCGGCGCGTCTCTGGCCGCTTCGCTTCCGTTACCCAGGCGATATATTCGCGGCGCTTGCCCGGAGCGAACTCATCGAAAGTCTTCTTCGCCTTGGCGTTTTGCTTCAGCCCGGCGGCGAAATCACCCGGCAGCGGAATCGGCGGCCGGGCCTGCCGCGTGCGCGCGCTCGGGACGCCTTCCTCGTTCAGGAGCGCGGCCTTCTTCACATAGCCGATGAGGATTTTTTCGTCCGGTAAATCCGCGACATCGGTGAGCCGGCCGAACTGGCCCATTCCTTCTTTCTTTCCGTTTTCGCTTTCGCGATCGAAGAGGAGCGCGTCCTTCCAAAAACCGAAGACGCAATGTTCCTTGAAGGCCGCCATCCCGGCGATGTTACCCTTGTAAACGAAGTGCGGGAAACCCCACTTGATCGTCTCCTCGACCGCGGGACAACCGGCGTGCACTACCTTGCGCAGGCGACGCAGGATCGGCTTGGCGAAGGGCGCGGCCTCGGCGATGTAGGCGTCGACTTTAGGGTCTTTCTTCGGCATGAGCGGGTGCTGCTGTCGTCAGGCTAAGGAACCGTTCGGGCGGAGGCAAGCAAAACCCCGCGCGCCCGCAGCTAAGAGAACGGTTAAAAAATTGGGTCATTCCGAGCGAAGCGTAGCGCAGTCGAGGAATCCCGTGGAGTGAGCTTTACGGTTTCGCCACAGGATCCCTCGACTCCGCCTCCGGCTCCGCTCGGGATGACACGACTTTTTCGACGACCTCTGAGGAATTTACCAGGCGGAGGGTGAACCGATTATTCGGTGTCTCCCAGAGGCGCAGACGAACCAGCCGGCCGCCGAGTTCGCGATCGAACTTTGGCCAGAGCGCGCGCACGATATTCTCACCGGTGGAAGGTTTGTCGCTGAACTCTCCGGTTTCCAGATCAAGGTGACGATCCTGCCAGGGCGCGAGCGCAGTGGCGGTTCCGCGGACGAGATCGGTGAAATTGAAAAGTGTCCCGCTGCGCGCGTCGTAGTCGCCGCCGATCGTCGCCTCCGTGAGGTAGCGATGACCGTGGCCGCGCGGGTTGTTGCACTTGCCGTAGAGTTCGATATTTTCCGCCTCCGACAACTCACCGGCGTGCAGCCGATGAGCGGCGCTAAAGGCCGTTTGCAAGCCGAGGAAGTAGCGGTCGTCGCCCCAATATTCTGCGAAAAAATCGGGCCGCTCGTGCAACCGCACCCGCGCGACCGGCAGCTTCGCCGCGACCCGTTGGTGCAGGTATTGCGCAAGGCTTTCAGTCGTCATCGGACGATTCGTTAGGCCAGGAACCTCGCGGTTGAGGTTTTTGTGATCCAGCTCACGGCCTAACGAACCCAACACTTCTGCAAGGACCGAGGCCGGTGGCGCTTCTGAAAACGTGAACCGCGCGCGGTAGTGATGCCCATGGCCGAAGGGCGAAGCGGCGCCGCCGAAGAGCTGCTCGTTTTCACTCGCGCTCAGGTGCGGCGACATCGTTTGGCGCGCGGCGGAAAAGTCCAACCAGTGATGTCCCTCCACTCTGCCGTCCGCGTAACAGGTCGCGCTGCGGTCGGGCGTTTCCTGCAAGTGACACGCCGCGAGCCGAGCCGTGAGATCGCCGAAAAGCGGCGCCACTTCCTGGAAAAGCTGACGTGCGATATTCTCCGCGGTCGGCGGCTGCTCGCGAAAAGCCGGATGATCTTCGTTCAGGAACTTATGATCGAAATGCGCGTGCAACACCTCCTCGGCGCGACGCTTAAGTTCGCTAATGTTTACAAGCATCCCGTTCGCGCGAACGACCTCGCCGGTGAGGACGAAAAACGCGATGTAATTGCGACCCGTGCCGTAGCGCGCGGTCGTCTCCGCGCCGAAGATCGCGCGATTTTCCGCTCCGGTCCAAGCGGGCACGAAGAGCCGCCGCGAGGCCGAAAACTCGAGGCGTTTGCTGACGGTCAGCAGCATCGCGCGGTGCCGCTTATTGGCTGAGCAGGGCGAGGAATTCGCTGCGCGTGCGCGCGTCTTCCTTAAAGACCCCGCGCAGACAGGAGGTCTTCATCACGGAGTTTTGCTTCTCCACGCCGCGCATCATCATGCAGAGATGCTTCGCCTCGATCACGACCGCGACCCCGGTCGGGTGGAGCGAGTCCATGAGCGCGTCCGCGATCTGGGTCGTGAGCTGTTCCTGGATCTGCAAACGCCGCGCGAAGACGTCGACAATCCGCGCGACTTTCGACAGCCCGATGACTTTGCCGTCGGGAATGTAAGCGACGTGCGCCTTGCCGATGAATGGCAGGAGGTGATGCTCGCACATCGAATAGAGCTCGATGTCTTTCACCATCACGATCTCGCTCGCGTCGGAAGAAAAGATGGCGTCGTTCACCACCTCCTCGACCGTCTGGCGGTAGCCTTGGGTCAGAAATTCAAAAGAACGCGCGGCGCGCCCGGGCGTCTTCACCAAACCCTCGCGGTCGCGGTCTTCGCCAACGGCATCGAGCAGGTTGCCGAAGAGGCGCTCCATTTGCTGAACGCGCTCCTGCGCGAGTCGGTTGCGCTCCAACGTCAGGCGTTCGGAAGCGTCGAAATCGGTGTCATGCACGGCGGAAGCTACTCGCACGCGCGGACGAGGACAAATTCGCAGCGGGAGACCGATTGTGAACGGAAGCTAGTAAATCCCGCCGCCCGGCTGAGTGGAAGTAAGCCGCCCGCGCTCGGCGCTGATCGAGTAGGACGTGCCGCCGCTCCCCTGCCAGGTCGCCAGATCGAAAGTGCCCGATCCGGAGAGCCGGTAAACGGGAATGTCGAGAAAAGTTAGTGGCCTGTTCCGCTGGCAGACCTGCGGTCGTGACGGCGTCCGGAGAAAGTAAGCCGAGCCGGAACCGGTCAGAGTGCCGAGGCCGTTTTCATCGACTAGGATCGCGGTCGCCTCATCCACGCCGATGCCGGAGGCTTGGTTCGTCCAGCCATCTTGGACCAGCCGCGCCAGAAAGGTGACGAGGCGCCCCATCCGATCGGAAGTGTCGAAATGACTGTCGGTGATGAGATTTTCGAGGAATGGCGCCGCCAGGAAATCCCGGTCCAAAGTCATGTAACGGTTGTAGGGATTGGCCAATGCCTCGTCGGAATAAACGGTTCCTTTGCTCGCCGAAAAGATGAATTCGCCGAGGACAGCCAGTCCGGCGCTCGTGCCCCCGATGGGAGCGTGTTTCGCGATCGTCTCCTGGAGGGCGTCTTCGAGCGGGGTGCCTTTCCAAAGCCGGATATAATCGGCCTGATCGCCGCCCGCGATGAAGACCGCTTCCGCATTGCGAATGGTGCTGAGCACGAAAGGGTCGCTGGCTGCGCGCCGCGTCTTGAGGACGAGCGTCTCGACCGAATCCACCGTGCCCAATCCGTAGATGTACGAGTTGTAGGCATCTGTTCCCGTGGTGCGAATGACCACGAAGTCGCCACCGCCGCTCTTCCCGATCATCCAGCGGAAAGCCGCGTCGACATCGGTCCCACCACCCATCAACACCGTCCCGCTAGTCGTGGAGCGCACGACGTCCCCCGGGTTGCCGAGAACGAAGTCGTCGTAATCGCGACCGGCGTGGACAGTCGTCAAGCCGAAGCCCGCCAGGAACAGAGTGATGGTGACCGAGAGTATTTTCACGGGTTTGCCTAACGAGACCAATGACCGGATCAATCCAGCCAGCTCAGCGGATATTGCGGGTCGTCGAGATTCAACGCCTGCTCCGTCAGCTCCAACGTGTGCTGCGTGTCGAACATGACCGCAAGTTCTTCGGTGCGCTCGGCATCTTTGCTCGCCATGATCGTGCCCGGGTGCGGTCCGTGTGGAATGCCGCGCGGATGCAGGGTGATCGAGCCGGCTTCGATGCCGCGGCGGGAACCGAAATTCCCGCGCACGTAGAAGAGCACTTCGTCTGCTTCCACATTGTCGTGGACCCACGGGATTTTTACTGCCTCAGGGTGCGTGTCGAGCATGCGCGGGGCAAAGGTGCACACGACATAGCCGCGAATCTCGAAGGTTTGATGAACCGGGGGCGGCTGATGCACCGTCCCGGTGATCGGCTCGAAATCAGCGGCGTTGAAAGTGTAGGGATACAGATAGCCATCCCAGCCGAGGACGTCGAAGGGATGATGCGCATTGATCACCTTGGTCAGGCGCGGGCCATCTTTTACGAGGATCTCGACGTCACCTTCCCGATCGATCGTGATCAGCTCGGTCGGCCCGTGAAAATCGCGCTCTGAATAGGGCGCACCCATCCGAATCTGGCCTTCGTGGTTCAGGTAACGTTCCGGAATTTTAACCGGTCCGGTCGACTCGAGAATGAGATAGTCTTCCTGCTGCACGTCATCCGGCACCAGCCGGTAAGTGATCCCGCGCGGGATTACGATGTAGTCTTCCGTCTTGTAAGGTAATTTTCCGAACTGGCTCTCGACCACGCCGCTGCCTTTGAAGACAAAAATGATCTCATCCGCGCCGCCGTTCTTGAAGAACTCAAATTGCCCGAAGTTCTTCTCGGGCCGGCAGCGATAGGCCACCATGTCTTCGTTGAACAACATCGGCACGCGACCGGTGTAAACATCGCCGCGACGCGGGATATCTGCGGTCTTGAAGTGGTGATGACGCAGCGGACTATCCGCGGCTTTTTTCAGTTCCTCGCACTTTAGCAGTTCCACGCTCCGCACCCGAGTAGGCGGACGGATGTGATACATAATGGAATAAGCTTCGTTGAAGCCTTCCGTGGTGATGACATGCTCGTAAGCGATGCCTTCGTTTTTGTAACCGCCATTGGAGGAGCCATTCCGCTTAAACCAGATATGATGCTTCCGTGGCATTTCGCCGAGCTTTTGATACTGAGGCATAAGTTAACGCTTTTTATATAACCGATGATCGAAAGTTAATGATTTTAACCGCGAATTACACAGATTACGCGGATGAGACACTGGCAGGTCAGGTTGGCTCCCCCATCCGCGCAATCCGTGCAATCCGCGGTTAAAAATTCTGCGGAAGTCCATTTCGGCGATTGGATCAGAGATTACCGCGGAGATCCTGTTCGTGTTCGAGCGCTTCGAAGAGGGCCTTGAAGTTGCCTTTCCCAAAACTCTTTGCGCCCTTGCGCTGGATGACCTCGAAGAACAACGTCGGGCGGTCTTCCACCGGCTTGCTGAAGATCTGAAGCAGATAACCTTCCTCGTCGCGATCGATCAGGATGCCGAGCCTCTGCAAAGGCTCGAGGTCCTCATCGATTTTCCCGACCCGGTCGAGCACCGTCTCGTAATAGCTCCCGGGAATTTTCAAGAACTCTACGCCCCGACTTTGCAGGTCGGTGACGGTCGCGACGATATCTTTGGTCGCGACTGCGACATGCTGGACGCCTTCGCCATTGTAAAAGTCGAGATACTCTTCCACCTGTGACTTCTTCTTACCTTCGGCCGGTTCGTTGATCGGAAACTTGACGAAGCCGTTACCGTTACTCATGACCTTGCTCATGAGTGCGGAATATTCCGTCGAGATATCTTTATCGTCGAAGGTGAGGATGTTACGGAAACCCATCACCTCCTCGTAGAACTTGACCCGCGGATTCATCTGGTCCCAGCCCACGTTACCGACGCAATGATCAACGTACTGGAGCCCGGTTTCCGGCGGGTTGTAATCACTTTCCCACTTCCGAAATCCAGGCAGGAAAGCTCCCCGGTAGTTCTTGCGCTCGATGAAGAGATGGACGGTGTCGCCGTAAGTGTGGATGCCGCTCATCACGACCTCCCCGTTGTCATCGGTCAGCGTCTTCGGCTCCATGTAGCTCTTGCCGCCGCGCTTGGTCGTCTCCTCCCAGGCGGAGGTGGCGTCACCGACGCGCAAGGCGAGGAACTTCACGCCGTCGCCATGATTATGGACATGGTCGGCGATGTCGCCGTCCCGGCGCAGCGGCGTGGTCAGGACAAAGGTGAGTTTATTCTGCCGGATGGCGTAGCTGGCGCGATCCTTTTGCCCGGTTTCCGGGCCGGCGTAAGCGAGACTTTGAAAGCCGAAGGCGGTCTTGTAAAAGTGCGCGGCTTGTTTGGCATTGCCGACCCAGAACTCGACGTAATCCGTTCCCTCCAAGGGAAGAAAATCCGTCTGCGCGGGTGTTGTTTTGGTTGGGGCGTCGAGTGTAGTAGGCATAAGCGTGTTTAGAAGTTTGAGGCCGAAACGCCGCGGCGGAGCAGTCGGCGGACCGCGGTCGGGCGTGCCCGAATATAAATCGTTGCTCCGGCATCGCAAGGCTCCCTCGGAGCGCGAGCGGGCGAATTTAACCGCAGAGGGCGCAGAGAGCGCAGAGAGAAGGGAATTTTCGAATACCTCTCTTCTCTTTGCGTCCTCTGCGTCTCTGCGGTTATTTCTTTTCCCGCATGAGCACCGGTGAAGCTGCCAGCTGATCGAGCACGATATTTTGTTCGCGATCGTAGTGTCCAAACTGGAGCACGCCGGTCGGGCATTCCTGCACACAGGCGGAGCAGCGGACGCATTCAGGGTCCTCCATCGGCAGGCCCTTGTTGGCGAAGTTCATGACGTCGATCCCCTGGTGACAGACCGATGTGCAGACATTGCAGGAAATGCATTTGTGTTTGTCGGGAAAATCCGGTAGCGCGAGAAGAGAGTGTAAATGTGCATGAGCGCCGCGAGCGGGCAGGCGAAGCGACACCAGACCCGGCCGCTAAACCAAAAGTAGAGTCCGACACCGAGAATGCCCGCCATGAAAATATCGACGCTCCAGCCGTAGCTCAGAAATGGGATGCCTTCGAAGAGCTTGTGATACCAAATGAGTCGCCCATGAATCATCGCCCAAGGCCCAGCCCGCAATGCGGAGATCGAGGATGGCGAAGGCGAAAAGGAGGACGGCCTGGCCGACCATGTTGAGCCGGTTCCAGAAAGGGCCGTGCGGCATTTTCGAGCGATAGGAGTCGCCCATCGTCTCGGCGAGCGCGCCGCAGGAACAGATCCAGCCGCAGTAGGCGCCCTTGCCCCAGCGAAAGATGATGAGTGGAATGATGACAAAGGTCTGGAGAAAACAGATCCCGAGCCAGAGCCACATCGGGTGATCGGTGAAGACGTTGTAAACGTTGAGCGGAAAGGCGAGGACGAAGCCGTAGGCGCGCCAGTAGGCACGCTCGTGGCCTAACGAGCCGTCGTAGCTTTCGAAAAGATGGTCGGCCAGCCAGCGCAAGGGCTGACCGGGCTCGAAGAAGCCGATGTGCCCCATCCAAGGGAGAATTAGCTCCGGCAAAATGAAAAGCGGGATCCATTGCGAGCCGATCAGGACGAGGGTCTGCCACTTGACGTAGGGCGTGCGCCGCCGTCGCATCCGGCGAATGCCGAAGACAAGCACGCAGGTGCAGTAAGCAAGCGTGTAATAGAAGGAAGGATTGCCGAAGCCGCGCTTGATCGTGAAAAGAAGGTTTCCCTCGCGGCCAGACCACTCGGCGATCTTGCCCCCAGCGGCCTCGATCGCTTTCGGGACGTTATAGGGAAAAGCGTGAGCCTGGTTGGCCCAGCGCTGCACCGGGAATTCCTGCGGGTGATTGCTTTTCCAGTGGTAGAGGACGACGCAGAAAAGGAGGAAGGCAATGCAGCTGATCCAGGTCAGCGGCCGCCAGTCGCCCCGCACATGCAGCCCGCTGCGCCGGAAGAAATCGAGCGGCGCTTCCCGCCCGATCATGGCAAAGACGTCGTCGTTAGGCAGGCCAACCTCTTGGCCGTCGGCGCGCTGGAGAGTGACTTTGTCGGACTCGATCCGGGAGACGGTCGAAGCCATGGCCAGAGTGATCGAACCGGTGGGGGCGTTCTTCACCATCCCGCGCGTAAACGCAGTCGTGACACGCTCGGAACTCGGGCGCTCCACCTGCACCTCCGCTTTCGGATCGTGTTCGAGCATTTCCAGTTTCTCGATATTGCCCGGTTTCGGCCTTGAGAATTCCGGTTTGCGATAGCTGACCGTGACCTTCGCTCCGCAGCCGGCGAGCGCGATGGCGGACTCGAGGGCGCTGTCGCCGCCGCCGACGACAAGCACATTCTTGCCGCTGAAATCCGACGGATCGAAAAGCCGGTTATGCACCTTGTCGAGCTCCTCACCGGGGCAACCGAGCTTGCGGTGGTTGCCACTGCGCCCGATCGCGACGATGACCCGCCGCGCGCGCGTCACGGTCTTCGTCTTGTCGCCATGATGGAGAAGAATCTCCTTCCCCTGCTCCTCCAGCCGCTCGATCCGCGCGTCGGTAAACTCGATCCCCGCGGCCTTGCGCTGTTCCTCCATTTCCTCCAGCAGCGGTTCCTTTACGTCTTTGGTGAAATGGAGGCCGCCTTCGAGCTTGAGGTCGGTCGGATAGGTATAGATCGGTTTCGCTTTGGGAAAATTGATGACGGTGGAGAAGGGCTGCGCCGCCTCGAAGATTTTGTAATTCAGCCCCGCCTTCTCTGCCTCGATCGCCGCCGAGACACCCGACACCCCGCCGCCGACGATCGCGAGGTCGAGGATTTCATCCTTCCGGCCTCCGCCGTAGACGGGCTCCGGCCCGGCGAGCCGCCTTCCGCCTTCCAGAAATCCGGCTCGGCCAGGATCGCGTGCACCGCTTCCGCGCCGGTTTTTGAAGAAAATTTCAGGAGCGGGATCCCGGTCAGGTCACCTACGATCCGCACCCCGGAAAGATTGGTCACGCCGAGTTCCCCGGACTCAGGCAATTTTTCCACCACGCCGGCCGGCCAGCGCGTATGGAGCCAATGAGTGTAGCGGGCGATCGGGTTCAACATGGCTGCTCCTTCGTCTTAGCGAAGGGGAGAGGGCCGGAGAAGAACTTTTATTTCACGGCCGCGGCTTCAGTCGCGCGGTTGTAGCCGGGGGCGGTGACCCCGGCCGCCAACCGGTCGACCCTTCGGCCGGGGTCACCGCCCCCGGCTACAACATTTCGCGACGTCGTATACCATGCTAGCTTTCGGCGATGGCAGATGATCGCTCCGGAGCAATCCGGAGAGGAAAGTCCGAACACCAGACGGCAGCATGCCCCGAAGAGATCGGGGGCGTCCTTCGCGCAAGCGGCGGGCGACGGACAGTGTCGCAGAAAACATACCGCCTAACGAGTGAGGCAACTCAGGCGTCGGGTAAGGTTGAAAAGGCGAGGTAAGAGCTCACCGCGCGCGAAGCAATTCGCGCGGCAGGAAAAACCCCATGCGGTGCAAGACAAAACAGAGGAAGGGCAGCCGGTCCGTTAATCCCTCGGGTATCGTCGCACTACGCGGCGCGCAAGCGTCGCGGGCGTTCGGCGCAAGCTGGGCGAGATAAATGATCATCGCGACTGAGTAATCAGCCGCACAGAATTCGGCTTATCGCCATCGAAATGGAGGGCGCTCTCGGCGACGAGGGCGCCCTTCCACTTCTGCCACTTTCATCCTGCACTTACACCTACACTTACACCTCCCAGAGAGTGTAGGTGTAAGTGTAGGTGTAGGATTAAAGTGAAGAGTCTCGCCAACGGGCGCTTGTTGGTAGAGCGGGCGCTTTGGTTGCCCTGAATCAATCGGAGACGAGGGCGCCCTTCCGCTTTTCTGGCCGATCTCACTGATGATTAACCGCAGAGAGCGCAGAGGAAGAGGGGAAAAAGCGGTGCCGCGCAGGGTTTTGTTTCCCCTTCCCTCCTCTGCGCCCTCTCGGTTAATTTTTCCGCTTCTTCTTCTCCCGCAGGTATTGCGCGAGATAGAGATTGTATTCCTCGGCGTCGGCGTGCGCACGGAGGTTGAAGCTGAAGTTCTCCGAGGCGCTTGGGAAGAGGCGCAATCGCTGGCGCAGGTGCTTCACTTTGTAGATCCGGAGCAGCTTCTTCGCGTGCTCCATCCCGGGGACGACTTTGCGCGCGCGATCCACTGCGATGAAGCGGAAGTCGCGGCGCTCGATGGCGGCTTCTGCGTCCTGGACCGGGTGCGCGTATTCCGGAAAGAGCAGGTCGATTTCAGAAGATACCTGCTGGGCCGGGAGAAGTCGGAGTGCGAAGAAGGCAAAGCCAGCAGCCAGAACCAGGAGTCGCCTGATTTTGAGGAAGCCATGAGGGCGAACTTGCGAGGGCGAGCAGTTTGATAACTGCCTCTCGGCGATTGTAGGGCGACCCGTTTCGGTTGCCCCGATTCTATCGAGGCAGGCGGAGCGCCCGCCCTACAACTGCCAAACGAATGCAAAAGGGCGCGCCATGATGGGCGCGCCCTTCGCGAGTTCCAGCAGTAAGTGTTCTACTTCTCGTAGCGCTTCGAGACTTCCGACCAGTTTACCGTATTCCACCACGCCTTCAGGTAATCGGGCCGGCGGTTTTGGTAGTTGAGGTAGTAAGCGTGTTCCCAGACGTCGACGCCGAGGATCGGCGTATTGCCCTGCATGAGCGGGCTGTCCTGGTTCGCGGTCGAAGTGATCTCGAGTTTGCCGCTCTTGTTTTTGATCAACCACGCCCAGCCGCTGCCGAAACGCTTCACGCCGGCGTCCGCGAGCTTCTCTTTGAAGGCGTCGAAACTGCCAAAGGTCGACTTGATGTCCTCGGCCAGTTTTCCGGTCGGCTCTCCGCCACCGTTCGGGCCCATGATTTGCCAGAAAAACGAATGATTCGCGTGTCCGCCGCCGTTGTTCCGCACCGCGGTGCGGATGTCTTCGGGCACTGCGGCGAGATCGTTCGCGAGAAGGTCTTCGATCGGTTTATCGGCGAGGTCCGGTTTGCCTTCGAGCGCTTTGTTCAGGTTCGTGATGTAAGCCTGGTGATGCTTGTCGTGATGGATCTCCATCGTCTTCGCGTCGATGTGCGGCTCGAGCGCATCGTTGGCGTAGGGTAGTTTGGGTAATTCGTATGCCATAAGGCCCGAATGTCGGGCCGGTCGGGCGGATTGGGTAGTGAATTTTTCGCCCGCAGCGCGTCGTCGTGGCACTTGCGCAAGATGAAGGCAGAGGTTACGTCCCCGAGTTTTACGATGGAAATAATCTCCTGCCGCCGCGGCCTCCTCCCGCTTCTCTGCCTCTCCCTCCTCTTCGCCGGCTGCGGGAAAAAATCCGAGAAAGCCGCCACGCCGACGCCAACTCCGGAAGCCACCGCCGCGGGAAATCGCGGCACCGTGAGCGGGCCGACACCGGCCCCGGCATTGACCGGCGCGGTCACGCCCGCGGTCGTGACGCAGGACGACACCTCGGTCACGCATTATCTCCATTACCCGACCGGGGAAGCGGCGAAACGGGGCAGTGTCGTGCAGTTTTATTGCGACGTGACCAGCGAAGGATTAGTCGAGGCGGTCTATGGACTCATCGGGAAGGACGAAGCCTTCAAAGCCGCGGTGCAATCTGCGCTCGACTGGGGACGTTTCGCGCCGGCCACGGTCCATGGGCAACCGGTCGCGACTTATCTCGGCGGCACGGTCATTTTCGCGCGCGACAAAGGCACGCCGGTCATCGTGGTCTCGCTCGCGACCAACGATCGCGATCGCGTCGGCAGCCTGACCAATTACATCCAACCGCAGCTCATCGGCGGATTGCGGCAGCAGGTGGCGAAAATCATTCGCCAGATTCCGCACGATTTCCCAGTCGGCGGCGTGGCCCAGGCCACAGTGCAGGTAAATGAGCGGGGCGTGGTCACAGGAACGTCGATCGTCGGCGAAACGCCGAAAGGCAGCGGCCTGGGCGATCTTCTGAACGCCGCGATCAAGGGCGCGCAATTCACGCACGCCTACCAGGACGGCAAAGCCGTCGCGGGCGCGGTGGATGTGGTCGCGGATTTCAGGAAGCTTTAGCCCGTCATCCCGAGCGGAATGGAGCGCAGCGGGAATGGAGTCGAGGGATCCCGTGGAACTACTGAAAAGCTCCGCGGCAAGTCCCGCCCCAGACTCCACTCGCCCGAGGACTTGGGAAATACCCTGCGCGTGCTCTTCACGGCAACCCCACGGGATCCCTCGACTGCGCTGCGCTTCGCTCGGGATGACGGTGTGTTGCGCTGGGGTGACGGCGGGCCGCGCTCGCGCTATTCCGCGGACTCGCCTGCAGGGACGTCTTCCGGCGGCTTCTCGAAATGGAGCTGCCCGATTCTGCGTCCGTCGGTCTGCGTGACGGTGATCAGATATTCCTCGATCCGCACCTGTTCGCCCTGCTTCGGCAGGTGCCCCAAAAGATGCGTCACGTAACCGCCGATCGTGCTCACGTCGGAGTTCTCCAGCTCGAGCCCGGCGAGGTCGCGCAGCTCATAGAGCCCGAGCGTCCCATCGACCGTAAACTCGTGGTCGTTGATCTTCCGGAACTCCGCGCGTTCGGCGTCAAATTCATCCTGAATATCGCCAACCAACTCCTCGAGAATGTTCTCCATCGTCACCATCCCGACGGTGCCGCCGTATTCGTCGACCACGATCGCGAGGTGCGCATGCCTAACGAGAAAAAGGTTGAGCAACTTCTCGAGCGACATCATTTCGGGCACGGGAATCATCTCGCGTTTAATCCGAAGCAAATCCGGCTGCGGATCGCGCATTAACGGCACGAGTTCTTTGATGTGGACCAAGCCGACGGCGTTATCCAGATGCCCGCGACAGAGGGGAAAACGAGTGTGCCGCGAGGCGAGCGCCTTCTCCACGTTCTCATCGAATGTCTCCTCGAGATCGAGATAAACCACCTCGCCACGCGGCGTCATGATATCGCGCACGACCCGGCGGCGCATGTCGAGCGCGTTCACGAGAATGTCGCGGCCGATGGAAGAAACCTCGTCGGATTCCTCGCTCTGATCGAGGATGAGTCGCAGCTCCTCCTCGCTGTGCGCCAGTTCCGCGCCACTCACCGGTTTCAAGCGCAGGAGCTTTTGGAGAAAGAAATTCGACGAGTGATTGAGCAGGAAGATGAAAGGCAGAAAAATGGTGTGAAAAATCGAAAGCGGCCGCACCAGCCGGAGCGAGACCGTGAGCGGATTCGTGATCGCGAAATACTTCGGCGCGAGCTCGCCGAAGACGATATGCATGAAGGTGATCGCGATGAACGCGAGCGTGATCGAGATGGCAGCGATCACCGCGACCGATTCGATGTGCGCGAGCGCGAAAAACGGCTGGAACATTGTGGCCAGAAATTGTTCCCCCACCCAGCCGAGCCCGAGGCTTGCGAGGGTCACGCCGAGCTGCATCGCGGAAAGGTAGGAATCGAGATGCCCGCGCACATGCTGCGCGAACGCGGCCCGGGGATCTCCCTCATCGACCCGGGCGACCAGCTGGCTGCTCCGGACTTTAATGATCGAATACTCGGCCGCGACGAAGAATCCGTTCAAGAGCACAAGCGCAAGAATGGCTGCGAGTTTCCCAAACAGAATCCCGGGAGAATCCCAATGTTGTGCGACGCTCTCAGTCAGCGCGACCAAGGCGAATGAAGGAAAAAACAAGCTCATCGTGCGGCTGCGAAAGGTCGCAACCCGCGCGGCCCGGGGCGGGCCGAAATTACCAGCTCGATTTCGTCACGCCGGGGATTAACCCCGCCGAGGCGAGCTCGCGAAAAGTGAGGCGCGAAACTTTGAACCGGCGAATGAAAGCCCGGCGACGGCCGCTCACTTCGCAGCGATTCACGACGCGGGTGGGGCTGGCGTTCCGGGGCAGCTGCGAGAGGCCGATGTAATCCTTCTTCGCCTTGAGCTCGGCGCGGAGGTCGGCATATTTGGCGACCGTTTTGCGCTTGCGTTCGTTGCGATTGATCCAAGAAGTTTTCGCCATAAGGAACGCGGAAGTTAGCGGGGAACATCGCAGGCGCAAGTCGATTTCTTTAACCGGCACCCGCGCGCGGCGGTCTGTCACGAATAACAACTACATGAATCTCCCTACCTTCACGAGGCGCCTCGCGCTGCTCGCAGCCGCTTTTTGGCTGCTCGCACTCCCCACTGTCCCTGGAGCGGCCGCGGTTCCGCCGATGACCGAAGTTTACGGCACGGCTTCGGATGGCACGGCGCTGCACTGGATCGTCTATACGCCGCAAACGCCCGGTCCGTGGCCGGTTGTTCTCGTCATCCACGGCGGCGGGTTTCTCGCCGGCACGCCCGATAGCTCTCCGGAATCCGTCGTCTGCGCGCAGGATTTGGCCGCCGCCGGTTACCTTGCGCTCTCGATCGAATACCGCCTCGCGCCTCCCGGCATGCTCCCGGGGCAGGTTTCCGATGGACGGTTTCCCCAACAGACTGATGACGTAAAACTCGCCGTGCAGACGGCGCGAAACGACCCGCGCTGCAACGGGCAGGTCGGCGCCGTCGGTGGTTCGGCGGGCGGTTATCACGCGGCTTTTGCCGCCACCACCGGCACTCCCGGCGATGACCGAGTCGATGTCGCGGTCAGCCTTTCGGGCGCCTACGATTTTTCCGATTTCAGCCCGAGCCCGAACGTCGATAATTTGACGCCGACCGTCACCAACTACGTCGGCGTAAGCACCGCCGACACGACCGCACTGCGCAACGCTTCGCCTGCGTGGCTGCTCGATCATTCCGCCGCGCCGCTCTACCTCGTGAATACGCTCGAGGATTCGATGCCATACTCGCAGCTCTCGGACATGATCGCGAAACTCGACGCTGCCGGAGTCACGAATTACCAGGCGCTCAGCCTCGTCGGCAATGCGCACGCTTTCGCTTACTGGTCGACCGTGAAAGCCCACGCGCTTGACTTCATCGCGGCCGGTTTTGCCGGCGCGCCGCCGCCCCTGCCCTCGCCCACTCCGACGCCGGGCGTGAGCGGTTCGAGGCAGTTACTGAACGTCTCCACCCGCGCGGAAGTCTCCAGCGGCGCGGGCGTGATGATCGGCGGGTTCATCGTCACCGGCCCGAACGCCAAGCGCGTTCTCCTCCGCGGCCTCGGGCCTTCGCTCGCGCAGGATAATCTCAGCGGCACGCTTGCTAATCCCTACCTCCAGCTCTTCGACGACAAGGGCGTGCTCGTGGAGACGAACGACAACTGGCGGTTGCCCGGAAATCTGCCCACGAACCTCCTCCCCGCGAACGCCTCCGAGTCGCTGCTCACCGCGATTCTGCCGGCGGGAAATTACACCGCCGTCCTGAGCGGCGCGGGCGGCACGAGCGGTCTCGGCCTGTTCGAGCTTTACGATCTCGAGGCGCAAAACTCCCGGGTCGCCAACATCTCCACCCGCGGTGCCGTCGGCACCGGCGAGGACGTTATCATCGGCGGTTTCATCGTCGGGGGCGACTCCCCCACCCGCGTGCTCGCGCGCGCGCTCGGGCCTTCGCTCACCTCGCTGGGCGTGACCGGCGCGCTCGCCGACCCGACCCTCGAGGTGCACAACAGCAACGGCGCGCTTCTTTTCTCCAACGACAACTGGCGCAGCGACCAGGAAACCGAGATCGAGAAAACGACAATCCCGCCGACCGACGATCGCGAGTCGGCGATCGTCGCGACCGTCGCGCCGGGCAATTACACTGCGGTCGTCTCCGGCGCGGGGAACTTGACCGGTGTCGCCTTGATCGAAGTCTTCAACCTCGACAACCGCTAAAAGGAATAGGTCGCGCCGACGAGACCGCCGAACGCGTTCACGCCGCGTGGGGATCAGCGGTGTCGGCGTTGGAGATGTGTTGATAGACCCCCTCGAGATCGATCGACCACCGCGAATCGACGAGAAAACGAAAACCGAAGCCGGATTGGAGCATGAATTCCACCGTGCGCCCGATGATGCGCTGCGACTGATCACGCGAAACGTCCGAGGCGACCAGACCGATGCCGAGCTGCCAGTAAGGCACGAGAGACGCGCGCGGCTGAACGAAGTATAGCGCATGAAAAGATCTCCATTCGCGAGGCCGTTACCAGGTCATGAATCACCAAGACTCTCGATTTTGATCGGTGCTTATCCCCGCGCTTCGCAGAGCGAAGCGTCTACAAGATTGGCGACCGAAGTTTTCCGCGCCGCCATCCAGCCCGACGAGAAACTCGAAGTTTCCGCGGAGCAATCCCGCTTCCCACGGCGAATGCAGCATGTATCCGGCGCGCAGTTGAGTGAGCGTGTAGTCGTATTTCGTTCTCGTGCGCGGGAATAGATTGCCCAGGTCCGACGGCGAAAAGAACGCGCCCTTGAGGAGGCTGAGCTCGAAATGACCGCGGTCGAAACGGGTGTCCGCCTCGGGCGGATTGACTTCGCGCGTCGTTCGGAATTCCTCCGGACCAGCTTGCGAGATAGCCCCGAAACGAACCGAGAGAGACCAGAGAACGAACAATTTTCGGAAATCCACGGCGCCCGATTAGCAGGCCGCCAAATTCGCCGCAAGAAAAACGTCCGGGCCGGTCCCGGCTGCGATAGACTAACGGATGTTTCCGCTTGCTCGCACCACTTTGCCCGCCGATCCCGAGTCGCTCCGCGCGGCTATCGAAGAAGGACTTCGCCGGACGGTCACTGCCCCGCAGCCGATGGTCGCGATCGAGGACTGGAGTTATCCCGAGCTCGCCGCGATTCGGGTCTCGCTCGACGGCGCGACCTTTGCCGATCGGCCGCCGCAATTTGGCAAGCCCGCCGGCGACGTCACTCCAGCTCTGCAGGTCGACCGGCTCGAACTGAGCGGTTCAAAAATTCGCGTGCAAGGCGCGGCGGTCGATTTGAGATGCGAGGCCCGGGAAGTTGCCATCGGTCAAGCGCCCGACGCGACCGGAAATCTTGTGCTCGTCCTGCAGCGGGCCGCTGAGGGTTCGATTGAAGTTGGCGTCGCCATGACCGATCTCGAAAATCTCGTGCGCGCCGGCGCCAAAGCCGCGGCTGCGCAGCAGGGCGTAACGGTTGAAGACGTCCGCATCGAGCTTGTCTCGCGCGGCGACCGAGCGCTCGACCTCGCGGTGCAGGTCCGCGCGAGGAAGTTATTTCTCAGCGCGAACGTGCGGATCAGCGGCAGCGCCTCGATCGACGACGAGCTGAATGCCCGGCTTTCGGGACTTACCTGCTCCGGCGACGGAACGCTCGGCAATCTCGCCTGCGGTTTTATCGCTCCGCATTTACAGCGGTTCGACGGCCGCGACTTCTCGCTCCTCGCCTTACCTTTGGGCGGGATAAAACTCCGCGACGTCCGGGTCGCGGTGGCGAACGAGCTAAGAGTCAGCGCGCAATTCGGCAGCGCCTAGTGCAGTGAAACGCAGAGTTATAAGAAGAACACTCCGCTGAATCTGGTCATGCAGAGCATGACCCTCCGGAGGGACGCGCTTCCGCGCGTCCAGTTTCCCTGCCAGCCCCTGGACAAAGAAAACGGGCCGCACTTTTCAGCGCGGCCCGCCCAGAATTCATCCTGAGGGTCACCCGTGAGGGCGAGGGGGTCAGGGGAATCAAAGGTTATTCTTAGACACTAGTCCAGTAGTAGGGACTCACGGCGTAATAGTCATACACCTGCTTATGCCAGGTCACTTCATTCATGTTCGGCCAGGCGTTCGGGCCGAAGAAAGTTGCTCCTTCGAGCTTCGCTTTGTCCGTATGGAGGACATAGCCAGGGGTGTCTTTCTCGCTCTGGCGAACGAGCGTCCACGGCACCATCGTCATCTGGTCGGCACCCTTGTTGATGTAGGAGTCATCAAAGGTCACAACCGCATAGGCGACTTTACCGGTGGTCGTGTCGACGACCGTGTCCTTGATTGCACCGATCTGCGTGCCGGTCTTATCGAAGAGTTTAGCGTCATCAACCTGGCTCAGGCGGACGAACTTGCCTTGGCCGAGGTCAGGCATTTTCTGGCGCAGAGTCTTATCGTTACCGAACCAGTCATGCTGGTCATAACTCTTCATCGACGTCAGCATCGACTTATCGAGCATGGTCGTAAGATTCACTTTGCCGTCTTCATTCATTTTCACGTCGAGCTTGTCCCAGGCGACCGGAGTCAGCTTGTCGCCGATCCCGATAAAACCGCCCGCGGCCAAGACCGCATGCATCTGTCCACCGGTGTTCTCATCGACGAGAACGTCATTGAGTTGGCCGATATCGTCGCCCGTCTTGTTCTGCAGGTCTGCGCCGATCAGAGTCGAGCTCCGAACGAGGCGATCCTTCATGTCGGCTGGCGTTTTATCCACGGCCAAGGCTGGCGCGACGGTCAGGCCGAGCGCGAGGCAGCTCATCGTGAGGGTAGTTAATAGTTTCTTCATCTGTATTATCTTTCTGTTCTACGGAACGTCTCCCAGCTCGACGCGTTCATCGCGCCCTGGCTGTGGGACGAGCGAGCCATAAGGAATTCTCCGCTCACGGAGAGGGCTGCCGATTCGAAACGCTCCTTAGGTTTCTAGTGGTCCTTGCGACCAACGAGGAGTCTCGCGGTCGTTTAACAATATACCACCAATGCCGCTTTTTGCAAAGGCGGGCGCCTGATTTTCGCCTCAATTCCCTCTCGGTTTGATCATCGCGAGACTTTCGCTAACTTGCCGCCCCTACTTTCTCAAAATGCTGATCAAACTTGGCTTCGACATAGAGTTCGAGCTCCGCGGCCCGACGCCGATGGTGCTCATGCTTTTCGTGCATCCTTCGCGCGTGGACGATCGCCGCGCGCCGGAGGAGCTGCGCGTCGAACCGCAGATGCCGGTCACTTATTTTAGCGACCTCTTCGGGAATCGTTGTGCGCGTCTCCTCGCGCCCGCGGGAAATATCCGGCTCTCGCTCGAGACCTTGATCGAAGACAGCGGCGAGCCCGACCGGCAATCACCCGATGCGGTCCAGCATCCGATCGAAGATTTGCCCGATGAGACGCTGGCCTTTCTACTCCCGAGCCGTTACTGCGAAGTCGATAAACTGACCGACGTCGCGTGGCAGCTCTTCGGCAACACCCCGCCGGGCTGGGAGCGGGTGAAAGCCATCTGCACCTGGGTGCATAATCACATCACCTTCGGTTACCATTTTGCGCATCACTCGAAGTCGGCCTTCGACGTTTACGAGACGGGCCAGGGCGTTTGCCGCGACTTCAGTCATCTCGCGCTCACCTTCTGCCGCTGCATGAATATTCCCGCGCGTTACGCCACCGGATACATGGGTGACATTGGCGTGCCGCTGGTTCTGCCGATGGATTTCAGCGGCTGGTTTGAGGTTTATCTCGGCGATCGATGGCACACCTTCGATGCGCGCCACAACAAGCCGCGTATCGGACGCGTGGTCATGGCCGTCGGCCGCGACGCCGCGGAGGTGGCGCTGACGACCAACTTCGGCAGCGCGACCTTGAAGAATTTCTTCGTCCTCAGCGAAGAGATGAACGACGAAAAAGCGGCGACATTGTAGGGCGGGCGCACCGCCTGCCCAGTCCTGGATCTGGGCGTACTACTGCTTGCTCAGCCGCCAGAAGAGCAACCCGCCGATCACGAGAAAGAGCACGTTCGGGAACCAGACGAGCAGCTCCGGATGCACCGCCGCGTTATTCCGCAGCGTGTCTGCGATGATGATGAAGAGGAAATAAAAGATCGCGACGAGCAACCCGGTCGCGAAGCCGACCGATGTCTCGCGCCGATGCGTGGTGATGCCGAGCGGCACGCCGATGAGCGCGAAGGCGATGCAAGAGAACGGAAACGCGAAGCGTTTGTTCAGCTCGGTCCGGATCGCGCTCCGTTCTTTCCGGTCGCCTGAATGGATCTGCTCGAGCAGTTGAGAAAGCGAGAGGCCCGAACGAGTCGGCCGTTTTTTCTCCTTCTCGTAAAGTTCCTCGAGACTGATCGGCAATGTCCCTTCGGCCATGCTAATGCCGTCGCGAATCTTCCGCAGATCGTAGGGATTGCTCTCGTCACGCTCCTCGTAACGCGCTTCGTAGAGATGCAGAAGGAGGCGCTTGTTTGGTAAATCTGCTTCGATTTTTCCCGTGCGCGCGTGCGTCACTTTGACAGGGAGAAATCGCTCATCCATCTGAAAAACGATGATGTTCTCCAGCTTGTTCCCCTCCTTTTTTCCGACGTAAATCTTCCGGCCCGGGAATTGGTCGATCACCTGGTCGCCGCCGAAGAGCGCAATCGGATTGCTCGTCGCGAGATCGAAAATGCTGCTCCGCAATTTCTCCTGCGCGGCCGGCGCGACCTGGACATTGAGCCAGAGACAGATCGCCGTGCAGAGGAGCGCGAGGCCGGCGAGCGGCACACAAATCCGGGTCACGCTCACGCCGTTAGCCTTCAGCGCGATCAATTCGTTATCCGCCGAGAGACGGCCGAAGACGAGCAGGATCGCCGTGAGCAGGCCCCACGGGATCGTGAAGATGAGCGAAAAGGGCAGAACGTAAGCGATGAAAACGAGAAGGTAATGCAGCGGCACATCGTGGTTCACGAGGAGCGGGAGGAGCTTGCGGAAGATGTTCCCGACCACGAGGACGAGGCTGAGAATGGCGATCGCGAAGAGGACGTTCACGAGCAGCTCGCGGGCGACGAAGCGATCGATCAATTTCATCCCGCGTGTCAGTTAGTGCGATTCGTCGCGGGAGACAAGCCGCGGCGCTCCTGCGCCGGCGGAAGTGAGTCGTCCCGACTGACTCGGCCGGCGGCCTTCCAGCCCGCCGACCAAAGCCGGACAGATTGAAAGGCTGTCCGCCGAGTCAGGCCAGAGGCCTAACTTCCCCGCACTTGTCGAAGAACGGCGCGCCAGCCTTCCGCCGTCCGGCGCCAGGTAAAATTCCGCGCGCGGACCTGCGCCTGCACGCCGAGCGTGCGGGCGAAATCGGGATCGCTCCAGAGCCGCGCGAGCGCTTCGGTAAGTGCTTCAGCGGTCGGCGGCACCACGAGTCCCGCCTCGCCGACCACTTCCGGCAACGACCCGCGATCGGACACCACCACCGGTGCGCCGCACGCCATCGCCTCGAGCACAGTCATGCCAAAACCTTCCATGAAACTCGGCTGCGCCAGCGCTGCCGCCGCGCCCATCAGCGCGGCCAGCTCGCGATCGTTAGGTGCCTCAAGAATCACCACTTTCCGCCCGCTCCGCGGCAGCGGCGCACTCGCCTCGACGCGCGCGGAGCGATCTTCCACTTCCTCGACCGGAAACCCCGGCACGAGCACGAGCTGATGCGGAAAACCACGCATCGCCAGTTCGTCCAAAGCCGCGCGTACGACCGCGTGATTTTTCCGCGGATTGAGCTGACTCACCCACAGCAAATAAGGCCGCTCAGGATCGCCACCGGCGCTTGCGATCAGCTCTTTCGCGCCTAAAACGCCGGGACGAAAAATGTCGTGATCGACTCCATAAGGCACGACGTGAACCGAATCCTCAGCGAGGCCGTAGAGATCAATCACCTGCGCACGCGAGGACGCTGACGGCGCGATCACCGCCGCCGCCGCGCGACAACACCGCGCCGTCTGCCGATCGATCATCGCGAGAAAATCCGGCTTGATCAGCGACCGCAAAAATTCGCTGTTCCAACCCGCTTCGTGCACCACCGCGACCACCGGCGCCGAGGTCGCAAGCGGCTGGCCGTGACCGTCCGCGAGCCAGATTCCCGGCTGGGGCGCGTCCTCGTTAGGCACAAGTCGCTCGAGTTCGAGATCCGGCAACTGCTCCAGCGCCCGCAGAGTTTGGCTCCAGACATTCCCATGGCCGGTGCCGCGCGGGATCTGCTCGACATTCGCGGGTACGCCGATGCGCAGACGCGACGAGCGAGAGGAAGAAAACGAATTCATGAGGCTGCGCCGTCCGCACACGAACATTTCTGACTTTCCGACGCAAAAAAGATTCCGCGCCGGGACCGGTCTTAAACGCGACGCGCCCGGTCGCGGTTTGCTTCCGGCGCGAGCTTGCTACCTTGAACGCCGGATGTTCCGAACCTTTGCTGCTCTCCTCGCGCTGGTCGCGCTCGCTTCGGGCCTAACGAGTTGCCAGACGGCCCGGAGCCTCTTCGTCCAGGCAGACCCGGGATGGGAAAGCCGCGTCGGCCAGCTGCAATATCGGAGCCTGAAGACCACGCTCATCGGGGATGTGCTGGTGCGCTATTCCGCCACGGGGGATTTCGAACTGACCTTCAGCAAAGGCCCGGGGCTCACCCTGCTCAGCGTGCGGCAAAACGATAAGTTCGTCCGCGTGAGCGGTCCTCTTGCCCGCGGTTCGTGGTCGGGCGCCCCGCAGAATGCCCCGGTGCACTTGCGCGGCTGGGTCGCGCTCCGCGAGGTGCTTCTGCGCGAGAAGACGCAGCCGCTCGTTCGGCAGACCGCCGGGGCTGATTCGTTCACGTTCGCGTTTTAGGCGGGACGGCTGCTGATGTCGTACTCGAAATTTATTGCCCGCCTTGTCACCGAACGGCGCGGACTCGTCTGGTGCGCGGTCGCGGTGCTCGTCGCGAGCTGCGTGTACGTTCTCGTGACTCGGATGGCGCTCGACAGCGAGGTGCTCAACCTCCTCCCGGGAAAGTTCTCTTCCGTCCAGGGCCTGAAGGTTTACAACAACGACTTCGCGCAGACGCGCCAGCTCACCTTCGCCCTCGTCTCGCGGCCGGAGGACACTGACAAGCTGGAGGAGTTCGCGCCGACTTTTGCGGAACGCCTGCGGGCGCAGCCGTGGGTGACGCGGGTGCTCGGCGGCTCGCCGATGGAGACGCCGGAAGGCATGCACGATCTCCAGGGATTGGCCGTGCCGCTGCTGCTCAATCTCGACCCGGCCGCGTTCGCGGAGACTATCGCCGTCCTCCAACCGGAGAAAATGCAGGCGCGGCTCCGGCGTTTGCATGGCGAAATCGAGGCGGGCTCGCCGCGGCCGGAGTTTGAGCTCCAGCTCGATCCGTTAGGCGTGGTCGCGCCGGCGTTGAAGCCGTTCGCGGGCAACGCCGGGCTCCAGGAGGGCGAGCCGTTGATGTCGCCGGATCGCACCCTCCGGATTTTTCTCGTCGTGACGAACCAGGAATCGCTCGACGCGTTCGCCTGCCAGGCGCTCATGGAAAAGGTGAACGCCTTCCGCCGCGCCGCGAGCGAGGGGTGGGAAGGCGGTCCGCTCGAGGTGCTCGTGACCGGCCGCTCGGCTTATGTCGCGGAAATTTCGTTGAGCATGCGGCACGACATCGTGGTCACGCTGCTCGGTTCGATCCTGCTCGTCGGCGCGGTCTTTTTCGTTGGGTTCCGGCGCTGGCTCCCATTGTTAGGCATGGGCTTCTCGCTCCTGCTTTGCTGCCTCGTCGCGCTCGCGATCGGGCTCCTGATTTTCGGCGAGCTGAACATGGTCACGATCGGCATGTGCGCGATCCTGATCGGGCTCGGGGTCGATTTCGCGATTCTGATTTACGGCCGCTACCAGCAGGCGCGGAATGAAGGCACCGCGCATGCGCCCGCGATCGAGGAGGCGGTCTCGAAACTCGGACGCGCGATCTTTTTCGGAGCGCTCACGACGTCGGTCGGGTTTCTCGCCTTATTGTTAGGCGGTGCTGCGGGGTTCACCCAGCTCGGGGTGCTCATCGCCGTCGGCATCCTCGTCGCGGGCCTTTTCATGACGAGCGTATTTTTCCTCTTTACCCGCGAACGTTCGCTCCCGCCGCGGCACGATTGGATTCTCGCGCTCGTTAGGCTCTATGTCCGCCGGATGCTGCGCGCGCCGGCGCTGATTCTCTGGATCGCGCTGCCGATTTTGCTTGGGCTTCTCGCCGTCGCGGTGCTCCCGCAAATCCCGCTCATCTTCGACGCGAGCACGAAATCGATGGAGCCGAAAAAGAGCGAAGCCGGCTACGCGCTGAACACGATCATGACGAAAATGCCGACGCGCTGGGAGCCGGTCATCGGCATCGTCCGCGCGGCCGACGCCGAGCAGCTGCACGACTATTGGAAGACGGTTGACGCGCATTGGCGCGAGCTCCAGAAGGCGGGCGCGATCAAGGATTCTTCGACTCCGGCGGCGCTCGCGCTTTCGCCGAAATTGATGGAGCAAAACCGGCAGCGTTTGCAAAAGGTCGACTTCGCCGCGACGCGCCAGGCGCTGGAGGCGGCGCTGGCGCAGGAGGGATTTAGCCGGCCCACTTTCGAGCCCGGCTTTGCGTTGCTCGATCAACTTCAGGCCGTCAGCACCGGCGCGCAGCCGATCCCGGAATGGCGCAAACAACTGCCCATCACCTCGAGTTGGTGGTTCTTGGTCGATCGCTATTTCGCCGCCGATCCGCTGCTCTCGGTCGGCTTCGCGACTACGAACAAACCGGTCGAAACGCATGAGCAAAAAGAAAAGCTCACGGAAATCCTCCCGGTCGCCGGCGTGCCGATGACGCTCTCCGGCTGGAGCTTCACCCTTACCGATCTGCTCCCGTGGTCGCATCATCAGCTCATCCTGATCAGCGCGCTTATGGCCTTCTTCGACGCTTCGCTGCTCGCCGTGCTTTACCGGGATTTGCGGCTTTGGCTTATCCAGATCGCGACCCTCATCCTCGCTGTCGCCGCGATGATCGCGACGATGAAGCTCGCGCAGATTCCGCTCAATCTTCTTAACGTCCTCGCCTTCCGCCTTGTGCTCGCGATCGGTGTCGACTACGGCATCTACGTCCTGCTCGTTTGGCAAAAAGCGCGCGACGTCGAGCATGATGTCGCCGGCGTGCTCAAGCCGGTGGCGCTCGCTGGGCTCACCGCGATCGCGGGTTTTGGTTCGTTAGGCTTCGCGAATAATCCGACCTTGAGCGGCCTCGGCGTCGCCTGTGCGATCGGGCTCGCGTGGAGCCTGCTCGCCACGATTTTCTTCACCCTGCCCGCGGCTGCGATCGCGGAGCCGAAGCGGGATGAATTCGAAAAGCAGGAAAACAGGAAAGGGATTCTGGTTTAGCGTCATCTCCGGTCGCTCCCTCTTTTTCCTGCTTTCCTGCTTTGCTGATTCATCTTCTTTCCGAACAATTTCGTTCCCCCATCGTCTCATCATTCCAATGACCTCAAAACTTTCCCTGCTGCTTCCACTCCTCCTCCTTGGCTCCCTCGTTCACGCCGAGCCGCTTGCGCCTAACGACGTCAAGGGTCTCCTCGAAAAGATCCGCGCCAAGCGCGCCGGCGCGCCGCAGGTGCAGGCCGATTTCCAGGAACAAAAAGACGTGCACCTGATGAACAAACCGATCAGCAGCACGGGCAAGGTCTGGTTCCAGGAGCCGAATAAATTCCGGCGCGAAGTGCAGGGCAGCTCGCCCAGCATCACCGTGAGCGACGGCGCGCAGCTCTGGATTTACTACCCGAAGTTTAAGTCCGCGGAGAAGTATTCGTTAGGCAAACACTCCCCGCTCGATGCCGGCATCGCCGCCCTCACCGCGGCGCTCAATCTCCAGGACGTGGAGCGCAGTTACCACATCACCGGGAGCAAGGAAGGCGACGGCTACGAGCTCCTTCTCGCGCCGCGCAATTCTTCGCTCAAGCGTCTCCTGAAAACGTTCGACCTCCACCTCAACGCCGACCTCGAGGTCCAGCGCACGGAGATGGTGCAGCCCAACGGCGACCACATCGTCACCACCTACAAGAACGAATCGCGCGTCCCGATTCCCGCCGCGACCTTCCAGTTCACGCCCCCTGCCGGCACGAACGTGACCACGCCGCTCGGAAAATAGCCGACGAGGGCGGCGCCCGCGCTTGGCTGCGTTGTAGACGTCTCCCTCTGGGAGACGCGGGGGTTGAGGCCGTCCTGCTATCGACGCCGACACTCGCGCTTCGCAGAGCGAAGCGTCTACAGCCCAAACACCCGCCGAAGTTGAGACTTCGACGGCATCGGTCGAAGGTGCGCGCCCTGCGCCCATGCTCACCGTCTCGCAAGTCTCCAAATCTTTCGCCGGCCGCGTCCTTTTCGCGGATGTGTCGCTCCAGGTGAATCGCGGCGATCGCCTGGGACTCGTCGGACCGAATGGCGCCGGCAAGTCGACGCTTTTCTCGCTCATTCTAGGCGATGCTTCGCCGGATTCCGGGAAGGTGTCGCTCGAGAAAAACATCGCGCTCGGGTATCTCCCGCAGGAAACCGCGGCGGCCGGCGAGGAGTCGGTGCTCGAGCTCGCGTGCGGCAAATCGCACGCGGAACTGGAAGCGGAACACGACTGGGAGATCGAGCCGAAGGCGAAGAAGATCCTCGCCGGGCTCGCGTTTCGCGAGGCGGATTTCGACCGGCCGGCGCGCGCGCTCAGCGGCGGCTGGATCATGCGCGCGCATCTCGCGCGGCTGCTCGTGCTCGAGCCCGATCTCCTCCTGCTCGACGAACCGACGAACCATCTCGATCTCGATTCGTTAGGCTGGTTTCAGGATTATCTGCAGAATTATCCGGGCGCGATCCTCATGATCTCGCATGATCGCGAGTTCCTGAACGCGCTCGTCGGCAGCATCGTCGAGATCGCGCACTCGAAACTGCTGCGGTATCGCGGGAATTGGGACAGCTACGTGGAGCAGAAAGCCGCGCGGGAAGAGCAGCAGCTTTCGGCTTACAAAAACCAGCAGAAAGAGATCGCGTCGCTCCAGCAATTTGCCGATCGCTTCCGGGCGAAGGCGAGCAAGGCGTCGCAGGCGCAGAGCAAGCTCAAGCAGATCGATCGAATGGAAAAAATCGCCGCGCCGACCGCGCAGGCGAAGACGATCAAATTTCGTTTTCCCCAGCCGCCGCGGAGCGGACTTCGCGCGATCACGCTCAAGGATGTGCGCCATGCATACGACTCATTGGTCGTATACGACCTATTAAACTTCGAAGCCGAACGCGGCCAAAAGACGGTGCTTGTAGGCCCGAACGGCGCCGGCAAGTCTACCCTGCTGAAGTTGCTCGCCGGCGTGCTCCCGGTGCAGGAGGGCGAGCGCGAGCCCGGGCACAATGTGCGCGTAGGCTATTTCTCGCAGCATCGCGTGGAGATGCTCAACGTTCAGCACACCGTGCTCGAAACCGTCCTCGACACGCCCGAGCCAGTCTCCGAGCAGACCGCCCGCACCGTGCTCGGCTCGTTCCTTTTCAAAGGGGACGACGTTTTCAAAACCGTCGGCGTGCTCAGCGGCGGCGAAAAGTCGCGCCTCGCGCTGGTGAAGATTCTCCTCTACCCGCCGAATCTTCTCCTCATGGACGAGCCGACGACGCACCTCGATGTCGGCTCGATCGACGCGCTCATCGGCGCGCTCGAGCAGTACGAAGGGACGCTCATTTTCATCAGCCACGACGTGCATTTCATCCGCGCGATCGCGCAGAGCGTGCTCCACATCAGCGCTGGCCAGCTCACGCCCTACGCGGGCGACTATCAATATTACCTCGATAAATCGCAGGCCACTTCCGCGCGCGCCGCGCTCACCGCGGGCGGCAGCGGCCTAACGAATGCGCAACCCGCGGCGCCGTCCGCCGCCGTGGAGCGTCCGGCCATGGGCCTGCGCGAGCTGAAACAACAACGCCGCGCCGAGGCGGACGAACGCAAGGCACTCGCGAAAACCCGCCGCGAACAGGAGAAGCGCGTTCAGGAATTGGAGATGCACGTCGCGTCGTTGGAAGGTCGGCAAAAAGAGCTGACCGCAGAGCTGGAAGATCCTGCGGCCTATGAAGCAGGCGGTCGCGCGGTCGCGATCAACCGTGAGCTCTCGGCTGTCTCCGAAGAGCTGACACGGATGACCGCGGAATGGGAGCAGGCGACCGCCGCACTCGAACCGGCCTAGCGCGGCGGGGTTTGCAAAACGCCGCGGCGAAAAAGCCGCGAACTTTAATAGGCCGAAGGGAGAAAGGATGGAGGGACGGGCGCTGTCCCGTCCGTGTTTGGTCGGCCCGCAAATGCTCAGTCACGGACGACACAGCGGTCGTCCCTCCAGCCGGAGCTGCGGAAAGTGGCTGACGCAGTCTAATGCTGGCCGCCGGTCTGTAGGTCCTGAATCGCCCGCCGATCAACCCCCTGAGTGGCGGGCGCGTTCTGGGCCGCCGGACTATCCTCCGGAACCCACCGCGCCGGGACATTGCTCCCAAGTTCCGCGGGGATAAAAACGTAGCGCTTTCCGCCGATGATTTTGACCGGCCGATTATTGCGGACGTAGGAGCCGTGCTGCTCCGTGCTGACGGCGGTAGTGGTCGTCGTGGTGCTTTCTGGTGTGGCGCAGCCAGCAAACGCGAGCAGCGCCAAACCAAGGGTTATTCGGGTCATGGTCATAAGATGGAACAAGTTGTCTTGAGAACGAAAGCCGCCAATAAGATTCTTAAATGGTTCATTTTTCAGCCGCGGAGAGTCACGTTCCCGCACACGCTGAACCTGCGATGCTTGATGGTAACGATTGGCGCTATGCGACCGCGATTAGGAGATTCGCCGCGGCCGGACTTTTACCCTAAAATGAAAATCGTCTCTATGAGAGTCGATTTTCGAGCACTAAAAACCGCGATCGTCGTCGCGTTCGCGTGTGCGACGGCCTCCGTAGACGGACGCGCCGATGTGAAATTTGCCGGGGTCGCGATCAAGCCCGGCGAAACCGTTCGCGCCGATGTGCCGCTGAGCGCGCAGGAGCGGCAATACGCGAGCGAAGGCGGCAACACGCCGCCTGCTCAGGCCGTCGCGGTGCTCGCGGTCCCGCCCGGTTTCGATCCGCGGAAAACCTGGCCGGTGCTGGTGGTCTTTTCGACCGATGATTTCAAGCGTCTCAATCGCGATGACCTCAAACAGATCTATCGCCAGGATGCGCTGGCCGAAGGCTGGGTGGTGCTCGCGGGCGACGGCCCGGAGTATCCTCGCCACGGCACCTCCGCCTGGCGCGCGGGCATGACGCTCGCGGCGATCGAAGCGCTCTACCGCAGCTTCCCCGGCGCTGCGAAATGGCCGGTCGCGTGTGCCGGCTATTCCGGCGGTGCCAAGCAAACCGGCGATCTCGCGCCACTCCTCGCGCTCGCCGGTTGCCGGATGATCGGGATTTACCTCACCGGGATCAACGTTGACCGCCTCAGCCCGGCCTACGAGGCGCTTAAACCGGGCCGAGATTTTCTCCATACGCCGGTGTTCATCAGCGTCGGGCGCGATGACAAAGTCGCACCGCCCTACACGCAGATGGCCGTGAATCTCGGGCTGAAGCGGACCGGCTTTGATCAAGTGCGCCTGGAGACTTTTAAAGGGCCGCACGTAGTCAAGCGGACGCATCTGCGGGAAGCACTGCGCTGGTTTCGCAAGGCGGACGCCGCGCGCTGAAGAGCGCGCATGCCTAACGACGGCTCGGGCTTTAGCAGAGAATCCGAAAGCGCTCGAGCAGCTCCTGCCGCACTTCCATCGCCTGCGCCGGATGCAGACGGCTGAGCATTTTGCGCCGCGCCTCGACGTCCATCGCCGCGATCTGCCGGACGAGGTCGCGCCGCGTCTTCGCTTTCGCGAGTCGACTCGCGCCGAGCCCCAGCGCCATCACGGCGGAGATCGACCAAATCACGATGTCCCGTTGCTCAATCACGCGGGGAAAGTAGCGCGACCCTCCGGGAGCTGGAAGTGCGGATTCTCGATTATCCCGAGGACGTTGCCAAAGGGATCGAACACCGTCGCCACAACAATCCCTTCGCCGACTTCCTGCGGCGCGCTGCGTTCGCGTGCTCCGAGTTTCAGCAGGCGCTCATAACTGCCCCGCGCATCGGCCACGCCCCAATAGGCGACCGCTCCGCCCGTGCTCTCGCCCGCAGGCGCGGCGGCGTCCGGATCGAGCCCGAGCTCGTAACCGCCGACGTTAAAACCAACGTAAAAGGGCTGATCGAAATAGGGCGCAAAGCCGAGGACCGACTGGTACCACTCCTTCGCGCGCGCCAAGTCGGGCGCGCCGTAGATCACGGTGCGAAGGCCGAGCAGTTCCGAGTCACCCATCTCTTTCATGCCGGCGATGAAAACAAATCGGCGCGGCCGCTGCACGCACTTTCCCCCGGCGTGTCGCTAAACCCGCGAGAAAATTCTCGTCTTTTTGCATCCGCCGGGGAATATCCAGCGGACATATCACTCCGAAACGCGTGAATCGAAAAGCCGTCCTCATCTTCGCTGACCCTACCGGTCTCGATCTCGCTCGGCGTCGGCTGCCGCGATTCCTCCGTCCCCTCCTCTCCTGGCGTCGTCTCGCGAAGACTTCGCGGCTCGCGGACCTTCATCTTTTTAGCTCGGGAAAATTGTCCAGCCTCGACGACTGCGTAGTGCACGAGCAGGTCGGCGCGAACTTCGCCGAGCGCCTCGAAGCCGCGACCGAAAAACTCGCCGGCCTCGGCTACGATGAGATCGTCGTCGTCGGCGCCGATTGTCCAAGTCTCGCTGCTTCCGACATCGCGACTGCCTTCCAAGAGCTGGCGCACAAACGCCTCGTCCTCGGCCCTGATCATCGCGGCGGCTGCTACCTGATCGCCCTGCGCGCCACGGATCGGGCGTTACTCCAAGACGTGCGTTGGAATCGCAACCGCGATTTCGATCAGCTCCGGCAACGCGTTGCGACCAGCGCGGTCGCTTCCCTGGCGGTTAAGCTCGACGTCGATAACTGGGCGGACGTCCGGTTACTTGCCCGAGCTGGTCATCGTCTTGCGGAATGGTGCTGCGCTCTTCTTCCGGTCGGGAATGTTTCTCACAACTTCTTCGTCGACCTCAGCGCCCATGCGCTGCGCGTGCGCGGCCAGATGCCGCCGCCGGCTTTCGCCGCCTAGGACTCCTTCGCTTTCCGGCGAAGAAGTTTCTTCGCCTCTTTCTTCCGTTCGTGCCCGCTCCTTTGCGGCCCGTCCCTGCAGCCACACTTAGCTCTAACTCTTTTCCCAAACAAAAACCTAACTCCATGAAAACCCTGAATGCAGAAACCGCCGTGCGCGATCGTTACGCCGCCGGCGCTCACGAAATCGAAGCGAAACTTTGCTGCCCGGTCGATTACAACCCCGAGTACCTAAAAGTGATCCCGCAGGAAGTGATCGAGCGCGACTACGGCTGCGGCGATCCGAGCAAGTATCTCCGCGCCGGCGAGACGGTGCTCGATCTCGGCAGCGGCACCGGCAAGATTTGTTTCATCGCCGCGCAGGTCGTCGGACCCGAGGGGAAAGTGATCGGGATCGACATGACCGACGAAATGCTCGACGTCGCCCGGACGAACGCGCCGATCGTGGCCGAGCGGATCGGTTATAACAACGTCGAGTTCCGCAAAGGCCGGATCCAGGATTTGGCTCTCGATTTGGAAAAGCTCGACGCGGAATTGCAGGCGCGCCCGATCACTGACGCCGCCTCGTTCCTCCGCGCCGATGAGCTCGCCCAGGATTTGCGTGTCAAGCACCCGCTGGTGGGCAGCGACTCGGTCGACGTGGTGGTCTCGAATTGCGTGCTCAACCTGGTCGAGCCGAAGTCGAAACGGCAGTTGTTCGAGGAAATTTTCCGCGTCCTGAAAAAAGGGGGGCGCGCCGTTATCTCCGACATCGTCTCCGACGAAGAAGTGCCAGAACATCTGCAGACCGACCCGGAACTCTGGAGCGGCTGCATCTCGGGCGCGCTGACCGAGGAAGGATTTCTCCAGGCCTTCAGCGACGCCGGCTTCTACGGAATCCAGATTCTGAAACGCGACGAGCAACCGTGGCAGACGGTCGAAGGCTTCGAGTTCCGCAGCCTCACGATTGAGGCTTTCAAAGGGAAGCAAGGCCCCTGCTTCGAGCGCCACCAGGCGGTTGTTTATCGCGGGCCATTCCGTGAAGTGCTCGACGACGACAACCACCGGATGGAGCGCGGCGTTCGTTATGCGGTGTGCGACAAGACCTACAACCTGTATCGCAAGGCGCCCTACGCCGAGTTCTTCGAATTCGTCGAACCGCGCGTCGACATTCCGTTAGGCGAAGCGCAGCCCTTCGACTGCTCGCGCACCACGCGGCGGCACCCGAAAGAAACCAAAGGCCAGGACTACAACGTCACCACCGAAGCCAGCAACACCTGCTGCGACGGCGGCAGCTACTGCTAGCCGGCCGGCAAGGAGCGGCGGTTTGCAACCGCCGAGGGTGCTTCCACAGCGCCCTTCCTTGGCCAAACCTCGAACCGCTCCCGCTTTCCGCAGATTTTGACAACAGCCGTCTCTGGCTTTATGCGCAGGGAAGCATATTAGAATCCTGCCACCATGCCACGAACTGATTGCACTGAGATTCTGAAGGCCATGGCGGATCCGAATCGTCTCCGGCTCGTCAACGCTCTCGTGGCGCGCGAACTGAGTGTGAACGAGTTGGCGAAAAAGCTGGCCGTCTCGCAATACAACGTCTCGAAACACCTGCGCGTGCTGCGCCATGCCGGCATCGTCAGCGTCCGGGCCGAGGGCACCCAGCGGCGCTACACGATCGCGCACAAGCTCGAGGTGCGCGTCGATGCGAACGGCAAAATTCTGGATTTCGGATGCTGTTCGTTCGACTTCAATCGCCTCGCCTCCTGAAGGCCGCCTCTGAATTTTGTGCATCCAACGCCCTCTTCACCGCGCAGTTTCACAATCCCCTGCTCCAACCTCTGCCCATCAACTATCAGCCTAACGAAATGAAAATATCCGCTTCCCTCTTCGCGCTCTTCGCCATCGCCTCTTTCGCTCAGGCCGACGTTTTGAAAATCAACGGCTCCACGACCGTGAACCTGCCCGCCGCGGAAGGCGCGGAAATCCTGCGCGCGGAAAAGAAGATGGATATCCAGGTCGATACGCAGGGCGGCAGCTCGGGCGGTATTTCGGCGCTCGGCGATGGCCAGGTGCAGATCGGCATGTCGTCGAAGCCGGTGAGCGACGATGATCGAGCGAAGTATCCGAACGTGAAATTCAACCCAATCCACATCGGCGAGGACGCGGTCGCGATGATCGTGTCGAAAGATGTCTGGGACGGCGGCCTCAAAGCTCTGGCGAAGCAGCAGATTCAGGATCTTTACGAAGGCAAAATCAAAAACTGGAAGGAAGTCAGCGGCCCGGACGAGCAGGTCGTATTTTTCAACAAGGAACCGGGTCGCGGCACATGGGAAGTTTTTGCTCATTGGGCCTATGGCGATCCGAAGAAAGCGCCGCAGGTGAGTCTGCCCGAAGTCGGCGGCAACGAGGAAACGCGGAACAAGGTCGGCTCGACCCGCGGGGCGATTTCGCAGCTTTCCTCTTCCTGGGCGGATGGGAAAAAAGTCTTCGCGCTCGGGATCAAGACGGAGAGCGGCGACGTGCTGCAACCGACGCCGGACAATATCGCAACGCACAAGTATCCGATGAGCCGCCCGCTTTTCCTCATCACCAACGGTGAGCCGCAGGGCGAGGCGAAAGTTTTCGTCGACTTCATGCTCTCGCCGCAGGGGCAGGAGCTGGTCAAAAAGCACGGTTATCTCGCGCTTGATCAGTTAAAAACGGGCACGCCGTGATCTCTTCCTCGGCGCGGCCTTCGCTGCCGCTCGCCTCCCGCCGTCGGCGATTTAGCCTAACGAAAGGCGCGAGCCTCGCTTTCAGCCTGCTCGCACTGCTCACGCTGGCCGGGCTGGTCTTGATTTTTCTCCTGCAAAGTCTGCCCGTCTGGCGCCACGAGGGGGTCGGCTACCTTACGGGCATAAAATGGTTTTATCGGGCCGAGCTTTTTGGTGCGCTGCCCATGATCTACGGGACGCTCATAGTCGCCTTCATCGCGCTCCTGTTGGCTGCGCCGATCGGGATCAGCGCGGCGCTCTTCACCGCGGAAATCGTGCCAGGCCGGGTGCGGCTGATTTGGAAAATCCTGGTCGAGCTGCTGGCGGGGGTGCCGTCGGTTGTTTACGGCCTGCTCGGCATTTTATACCTGCGCAACTGGGTCTATCACCTGTTGACGCCGTTCGACCCACTCAGCGGTGATACGCTGCTGACCGCGGGCCTTCTGCTGGCAGTGATGATCCTGCCCACTGTCATGACCCTGAGCGACGATGCACTCCGCGGGGTGCCGGCGGCGCAGCGGCACGCCGCGCGCGGGCTCGGGCTGACGCGCGCGGAAACGGCCCTCGGTCTGACGCTGCCGCAGGCGCTGCCCGGGATTGGAGCGGCGTTATTGCTCGGATTGGGGCGCGCCTTTGGCGAGACGATCGCCGTTTTTCTAGTCGTGGGCCGGCAGGACAATCAGCCCCTCGCGTGGCGCTCGCTGATCGAGGCTGGGCAAACGTTGACGAGCAAACTTGGCGGCTCGGAAACGAACATCGCGTCCGGCGACTCGTTGCATTGGGGGGCGATGGTCGGGCTGGGTTTAATCCTGCTGGCGACGACGGTGGTGCTGACCTTGCTCGGTTCGAGGCTGGCGCAACCGAGGAACATCCATGCGGCATGAGACGATCGTGACAGCAGGCGGGCGGGCGGCTCCTCTGTCGTTGGAAGTGGAAATTCTCGACCATTTGCCGGGTGAGTTGGTGTTGCGGGTGCGATATCCTATGGCGGCGACGCCGATGCCGGCGGTGACGATTAAAATCGGCGCGCTGACCATCACCTGTGAGGCGTGGTGTGGCGGGCGGGTACTGCGGCTGACACCGATGGAATTTCAATTGTTGATCACGCTGGTGGAACGGCGCGGACGGGTCCAAACGCGGGAACGATTGCTGTCTGATGTCTGGGGTTATCGTCAGAATCTGGAGACCCGCACGGTCGACACTCACGTGCGGCGATTGCGGGAGAAACTCGGATCGGCGGGCCGACTAATCGAGACGGTCCGCGGCTTCGGCTATGTGGCTCGGGTGACGTCCGGCCAGGTGGAATCACGGTGATGCGACGCGCAATGGACAACATTTTCACGGGCCTGGCCGGGCTGGCCGCGGTCTTGGCCGCGTTGCCGCTGGTCATTATGGTAGCGGGAATCCTGGTCCGCGGATTACCCGCCATCAGCTGGCGGTTTCTGACGGAACAGATCCGGCTGGTTGGCGCAGATGGCGGAATTTTCTACAACCTCATCGGGACGTTGATCCTGATCGGGGTAGCCATTCTCATCTGCGCGCCGATTGCGACCGGGCTCGCGCTCACTCAGGCCGTTTTCCTGCGTAACCAAGCCGCTCGCGCGCGCCTTGGGCTTTTCCTTTACACCCTGAACGGCATCCCCTCGATTGTCTTCGGCATCTTCGGCTTCATTGTTTTTGTAAACTATCTCGGCTGGGGAAAATCGTGGCTGACCGGCGGCATTCTGCTCGCGATTATGATTCTGCCGACTGTCACGGTCGCCTTGATCGAGCGCATCAAAGCGCTCCCCGCGAAGTATGTCGAAGCCGCCACCGGGCTCGGGCTGCGACCGTCGCAGGTCATCTGGTCGGTCATCCTGCCGCAATCGTGGGGCGGGCTGATCACGGGGTCGTTGCTCGGGCTCGCGCGCGCGGCGGGCGAGACGGCGCCAATCATGTTCACCGCCACGATTTTTGCGGGCGCCACTCTGCCGCACGGCATTCGGGAAAGTCCGGTCCTCTCGTTGCCGTATCATATTTTCATCCTCGCGCAGGACTCGTTCGATCCGGCGGTAGGCGCGAAACTCTGGGGCTCCGCGCTGGTCTTGCTCGCCCTCGTGTTCGCGCTGAGTGTCGTGGCCCTGCCGTTCCGGCTGCGAATGCACGAAGAAGCTCATGGATAAATCCGGCACCAGCCGCCAGGAGGATACCGCCGTTGCGACGCAGGAAGTTTTCCGCGTCTCGAACCTGAGCGTGCGCTCGCGCGGTAAGACGATCCTGACCCAGGTCAACGTGACGATTGAAGCGAACCAGGTCTTCGGGATCATCGGACCGTCCGGCGCGGGGAAGAGCACGTTTCTGCGTTGCCTGAATCGTCTCTCCGATCTCACGCCAGAGCTAAAAGTGGACGGGCGAATCGAATATCACGGCCGCTCGATCAACGATCCCGCGATCGACCCCGACGACCTGCGCGCGCGGATAGGGTTTCTTTTTCAACAGCCGGTCGTGTTTCCAAAAAGCGTGCTGGAAAACGTCACCTTCGGCTTGCGCCACCTGCGCCGGCTCCACCGCGCCGCGCTCGCGGAAGCAGCCGAGCGGGCGTTGACCGAAGCCGCGCTTTGGAACGAGGTGAAAGATCGGCTCGACGACTCCGCGCTCACTCTTTCCGTCGGCCAGCAGCAACGTCTCTGCCTCGCCCGCGCGCTCGCGACCGAGCCGGAAGTGATTCTGATGGACGAACCAACCAGCGCGCTCGATCCCAAGTCGACCCAGGCGATCGAGGACCTGATCCTGAGTTTAAAAGAACGTCACACCATCGTGCTCGTGACCCACAACCTCGGCCAGGCGCGGCGCGTGACCGACTGGCTGGCCTGCCTTTGCGTACGCGAAGGCGGCGGCACGATCGCCGAGACCGCCTGTTGCGACGCACTCCTGGAGAATCCGCAATGCCAGGAAGTCGTGGAATATCTGGGGGCGGGAGACACTCTTACGTCGTCGTGAACCGCTCGAGCGTTGAGCTGAATGCTAACCGGCCGGAAATCCTAACGGCGGCGACCATCGGGCTAACTGTAACTATCCTTATCTTATCGTGGCGGCCTGCATGGCGGCATTCATCGAGTCATTTTCAACCCGGCTACCGCGCGTGAATACAGTTACTTTAACATCGCCTCCGACCGAACAGGATCGTCCGCCCTTCCTGCCCCTCACCTCGCTTGATGCCGTCTGGTTCCAGGTCTCGGGCACGCTCTGCAACCTGCGCTGCAATCACTGTTTCATTTCTTGCGCGCCCGATAATCACACGCTCGGGCTCATGAGCTTTACGCAGTTCCAGCCGCACCTCGCGGATTCGGTGAGACTCGGCGTGAAAGAGTATTACTTCACCGGCGGCGAACCTTTCATTAACCCGGAGATCTTCGAGATCCTCGAGGCGACGCTCGCGGTGGGCCCCGCTACGGTGCTAACGAACGCCACCCGTTTCGACGACGAGAAAGTAGCTACACTCGTTAGGCTGCGCGAGGCTTCCGATTACACCCTCGAACTGCGGGTGAGCATCGACGGCTTCTCGCCGGAGACGAACGATCCCATTCGCGGCCCCGGCACCTTCGCGCGCGCGATGGAGGGCGTGCGTCTGCTCGTCGCGGCAGGATTTCTTCCCATCATCACCTCGATGCGTTCATGGCCGATGCGCGAGGACGATGAATTTCTGCGCGAATTCAAAGAACGCCTGGCCGAAGTCGGCTATACCCGGCCGCGGATGAAGCTGCTGCCTTCACTCAAGATCGGGCAGGAAGCATTGCGCGATCATCCTTACGGCAAATACGAGTTCATCACCGAAGAGATGATGCATGGCTACGACGTCGAGCAGTTACTCTGTCACAACAGCCGCGTGGTCAGCGACCGCGGTGTGCAAGTCTGCCCGATCCTGGTCGATCGGCCCGATGCCAATCTCGGTTCCACCCTGGAGGAAGGAATGAAAGGCTACCGGCTGCGGCATCACGCCTGCATCACCTGCTATCGCTTCGGCGCGCTCTGCTCGAATGCCGGTTCACAAGGACTCGAAAGCACGCGCCTCGCGCGGAGCGGCTCCGAGGCGAACCCTGCGCTCGGCGCTGCGCCTAACGAACGATGATGAGCGGCTGCGCAGAACGCCGGGTAGCGCACGCGTCTCGCGGGCTGGTCGACGCGTTCCGCGGCGACGAACTTTGCGAGCGACGCGAACGTCACCAGAAGGGTGACCCACAAGGAAAGTTCGCGACGGTGGAACACCGTCGCCAGCCCGCGAGACGCGTGCGCTACCCGACCGTCCCCCTCGTCTGATGAAACAGAGAACGATCGCCATCATTGGCGCTGGTCCGGTCGGCCTGGAGGCCGCGCTCGCGGCGGAAGAAGAGGGTTACGACTTTACCATCTACGAGCGCGGAGAAGCCGCCGACGCAGTGCAGCAATGGGGCCATGTCCGCATGTTCTCGCCCTTCGCGATGAATACCTCCGAGCGCGGTCTCGCGCGTTTGCGTGCGACCGGTGCGAAATTGCCCGCGAGCGACGCGCTCCTGACCGGCGCTGACTTCCGAGAGCGCTACCTTGCGCCGCTCGCGCGTAGTTTACATTCGCAGCTGCGGGAGAACACCCGGGTGCTCGCGATCGGCAGGTCGCGGCGGCTCAAGGGCGATTTTATTTCCGAACCCGAGCGGGGGACAGCCCCGTTTCGGCTCCTGCTCCGCGACGAGGACGGCGAGCGGATCGATCTCGCCGAGATCGTGCTCGATTGCAGCGGCACCTACGGGCAGTCGAACTCCCTCGGCGAAGGCGGCATTCCGGTTCCCGGCGAAGCGGCCTGCGCGGAGAAAATCCATTACGGCGTTCCTGACCTCGCAACTTCAGCTGGCGCGCGTTTCCTCGTCGTCGGCGCGGGGCATTCCGCCGCGACCGTCGTGCGCGATCTCGCGCGCGGAGCGGGCGAGGTCACGTGGCTGATTCGTCGTCCGCGCGAGTTTCCGGCGGAGGAACTGCCTGACGATCCTTTGCCGGAACGCCGCCGCCTTGCCGACGCCGCGAATCTGCTCGTTCGCAGCGGTCGCGTGCAGTTGTTCCGCGACGCTACTATTTCCTCGCTCGTGCTCACCGGCAGCGGCGTCCAAGTTCATTGGCGTAATTCCACAGAGGAGAGCGGCAGCTTGGAGGTCGATGAGATCGTTGCCGCGACTGGTTTTCGCCCGGATCTCGCGCTCACCCGCGAGCTGCAATTGCAGACCTGCTGGGCAACCGAAGGCACTTATCCCCTCGCCGCGTCATTGTTAGGCGAAGCCGGCGCCGACTGCCTGGCAACGCCCGTCTTCGGCGCCGAAACGCTCCTCCACCCCGAACCCGGCTTTTTCACGCTCGGGATGAAAAGCTACGGACGCGCCCCGAATTTCCTTCTTCGCACCGGTTACGAACAGGTCGCCTCGGTTTTCGATTGGCTCGAACAAAACACCGGAGCGCTGCTCACCAAATGACTGAAACCATCGCGCTTTTCGGGGGCGTTTATTCGAATCACCTCGCCTTCGCCGCGCTCCTCGCTGATGCCCCGCGCCGCGGCTCGACGAAGATTTACTGCCTCGGCGATCTCGGGGCATTTGGACCGCACCCGGACAAGGTCTTTCCGCTTCTGCGCGAGGCAAAAATTCCCGTGGTGCAGGGCAATTACGACAACTCGATCGGGAACGGGCTGGCCGATTGCCAGTGCGGCTACACCGATCCGAAGGACAACTACTTCGCCCGGATCTCCTACGACTACACTTTCCAAAATACCGCGCCCGAAAACAAAATCTGGATGCGCGATTTGCCTAACGAACTCCGTTTTGAGCTCAACGGTCTCCGCGTTCTGCTCTGTCACGGTTCGCCCCGGAAGACGAACGAGTTCATCTGGCAAACCACCACCTCGGTCGCCTTCCTCGAAGGCCTCTGTGACGCGCACCAGGCCGACATCATCGTCGGCACGCACACCGGCTTGCACTGGCATCGCGAGCTGCCGAGCGGCCGCCATTTCCTCAACTGCGGCGCGATCGGCCGCCCCGCGAACGACGGCGCGCAACATGTCTGGTATGCGCTGCTCACGGTCGACGACGCGCGGCGGGTTAACGTCGAGTTCGTGCCGCTGGACTACGACCACGAGCAACTCGCCGCGGAGATGCGCGCGGAAGCGTTGCCGGAGGAATTTGTCGCAACGATCGAAACCGGTTGGTGGACGACCTGCCTCGAAGTGCTCCCGATGAAAGAACGCGCTCGCGGGATATTTTGAAGCACTAAAACTCGGTCATCCCGAGCGCAGCCCCGCGGCCGCGGGGCGGAGTCGAGGGATCCCGTGGAACCGCCGGGAAGCGTCGCCTCGGGATCTTCAGGAGACGCGACGGGATCCCTCGACTGCGCTGCGCTCCGCTCGGGATGACAGCGGGAGTTTTTCGACAGCGTTAGCTTTTCGTTAGGCGAGCGCGGTAGCTGACCTGCGCGAGGACGAGCGAGAGCACGCTCAGGCCCGCGTAGGTGAAGATCGTTCCCAGCGTCGCGCGCTGGTAAAATCCGGCAAAATCCCAGAGCGGATGCGCGCCCCGGTCATTCACGACGACATACCAAAAGCTGAGAAACCCGACGACAAACGTCTTGGGATTCGAGCTGACCACGCCAAGGGCGGTCGCCGCGGCGGAGACGAAAACTATTCCGCCAAGAAGCGCCGCGACGGCGAGCGACCCCCGCGGGATCGTCCGGACGAGCGTCGCCGCGCAGAAGAGCAGGCTGAGCAGCAACACGGAGCCCAGCTTCCACCACACGTAATTTTCGCGCAGCCGCGGAATCGCGCGCAGGCTCGCCGTGGTCCCGGCCCGTTCGTCGCGCGTCGCCACGTCCGCGATGACGATGGCGAGCGTGGCGAAGACGGCGGGCAGGACCGCCTCGAGCGGCGCCACCAGGGTCGCGATCGCGCTCGCGAGGAGCGCCACGAGCGCCAGCGGAAAGAGCGTGAAAGTAAGGAACGCGTCCATCCAGATCGCGCCGCCTAACGAACCCCCGCGCCCGAAGCGACCCGCCGCCGCGACCGCGCGCCGGCTGAGCGGCTTGAACAAACTTTGCAGCTTCCCGATCCAGTTACGGCTCGTCTTTTCCGACGCCTTCCCGGTTCGCGCCGGATCGAAGCGGTGGAAAAACAAACCGGCGAGCGGGAGCAGAAACAGCGGCGCGAGGATTGAGATCGTACGCGGCAAAATCCACGCGCGGGTCAGGGTGAGGCCGGCGAAATCGATCGGCGTTTTCGTGGGATCGAAGGGCGACGACCCGATCGCGACCGACTCCGTGTGCAGCGTTTGCTGCATCTGTTCGATCATGAAACCGAACCCGGTGAAGTCGAAACAGCGCGCCCAATTCAAGGATCCGTGAGTCGTTTCCTTGGCGACGACCAATCCGAACACGGCCATCCAAAAGAAGAAATAAACGACGTCGCCAAACTTGCCGGCGAGAAGCGGGATCGACTCGAAGAGAACGGCCACAGCCGAGACAAAGACGATCGCCGCGGGCGTGAGCAGGAGATATTGCTCGATGAAAACAAGCGGCTGAAACGGCCCTTCCCCGCGCCGCCAGCATCGCCATCGAACTGAGCATGAAACCGCCGAGGAAGGTGACGAGGAAGACGACGTTGCCGCAAAATTTCCCGAGCAGGTATTCCCACGAACGCATCGGAGTGGAAGCGGCGACCAGTCCGCACCGCGTGGTGAGGTCGCGCCGGATCGTGTTCGAGATCACGTAGAAACCGAAGAGGCCGACAAAGATCATGCCGACCGAAGCGGTGCCGAGGCCGATCGCGCCGGAGGTGTTAAGCGCGCGATGGCCGTTGATCTGGACGAGGGCGCGGCCAGTCGATGGCGCCGGCACCCAGACATAAGCGAAGGCGCTGAGGAGAATAAAGACGACCACGGTGGAAGCGCGCCGGAAGCGGATCAGAAAGTCCGCGCGCACGATCGCGGCGATGCGGGAAAGCGAGGCCATCGTTAGGCGAAGTTCATCAAATAAAGAAACGCGTCTTCGAGTTCCGGTTCGGCAGGCGTGGCGTCGACCGCAGGCGCGGGGCCGACGAAGCGAAGATGCACGCCATCGGGTTTGCGGACCGCGCTCGAAATCTTGAGCGTGGAGCGCAACTGCTCGAACTGCTCGGACGTCACGACGGCGCGCCAGACGGAGCCGGCACAGCTCTGCAGCATCTTCTCCGGAGTCGTTAGGCGAAGGAGTGCGCCTGCTTTCATGACCGCGATCTCGGTCGCGATGGATTCGATATCGGAAACGATGTGGGTCGAAAGGATGACCAGCTTCCCAAACCCGATCTCGGACAAAACATTGCGAAAACGCGCGCGCTCTTCGGGATCAAGACCAGCCGTCGGCTCGTCCACAATCACGATGTCTGGATCGTTGATCAACGCCTGCGCGATGCCGAGCCGCTGCTTCATTCCGCCGGAGAAACCGCCCACCGTGCGATCGGCGTCGCCGTGGAGATTTACGCTCTCCAGCATTTCTTCGATGCGCTTTTTCGAGCGGACGCCCTTCAGCGCAGCGAAATAAGAGAGGAACTCGAGCGCGGTCAGGCTGTCGTAAACGCCGAAGTCCTGCGGCAGATAACCGAGCGTGCGCCGCAGCTCGTTAGGCTGTTTCGCGATGTCGGCGCCGCGAAATAAATCCGCCCGCTCGTCGGCCGGGTGATCGTCGCGATCATCTGCATGAGCGTGGTCTTGCCGGCGCCGTTCGGGCCGAGCAGGCCGATCACGCCCGACGTCGCCGCGAGCGAGAGATCGCGCACGCCGAAGTTTCCGGCGCGAAACTTTTTCGAGACGTTCTCGATTGCGAGCATGCGGAAGGATTGCCTAACGAACGCGCGAAGTCACCCGGCAAAGCAACGAAGTTGCGACGGCGAGCGAAAGCCACGACACTTTCCCAACGTCCGAACCGGAGATTTTCTTATGAAAAAAGCAATTTCGCTTTTGCCGCTCATGGCCGCTCTTGCGCTCCTCCTGGGCGGTTGCGCCCGGCAGGAATCCACCGCGGAGCGCGATACCGAGATCGAGCGCCGCGTCCAACAACGCCTCGCGGAGGAACACGCCGCGCAGGAAAAGCAGGAGCTCGATCAACGCGCCTATGCGCTCGCAGGGCGCGAGCGTCAACTCGCATCGCGCGAGGCTTTTTTCGCCACTATGACCGCGTCGCTCGCGCAAGACCCGACGATCGATCCGACTTCTGACCAAAGCGGCCCGACGAATCTTTACGCAAATGAACCGGCGAGCCAACCCTCCAGCGACGGCCTCTATTACGGCCAGTCTGGATCCGTTGCACCTGCGAGTTCCACCTTCGAGTCCACTCAGCCTTCGCTGGATGAGCCGTATCCGTATATCGACCCTTATTTGTTCGACGAGCCGTATAGCTACGGATCGTCGATTCCCTACGTCACGATCATCAATCAAAACACGCGTTTGGCTAGTCCCTCGCGTCGCCGTATGCGCCCGGGCAATATGCATCGGGAACCCCGGATGCGGCCCGCGCAAAATCCTGCCGGCGGCCTGCACCCCGCGCCGCGACCAGGCGGCGTGATGCGACCGCCCACCGTGTCTCAGCGGCCCAGGCGGCGGGCGGTCCAGCCCACGCTGAATCACCCGACGCCTAAGCGGCCGCAGGTCGTGTCGCGCACCGCGCCCACCAAGCAGGGCGGTCGAGCCAGACCACAGCCTCGCTAGGGCGTGTTAACACTAATTGACGTTTATTCGGATTGCCGATAGAGGGTGGTGATGGAAATCACCGAAGAGCAATATCGCAGGATCGAAGACTGTTTGCCGCGGCAGCGCGGGAACGTCAGCCTCACGAATCTGGAAG